>JBEEGY010000229.1:0-4747 GCA_041167145.1 Verrucomicrobiota bacterium | reverse complement strand
AGAGAGCGAACGCGAATGCAGTTAATTCGAGATCTGCTGGACAAAACGAGGCGTGGTTGATCTTCCGGGGAGCGCGCGCGGCTCGCGCGCTGGCAATGGCGGCCTCGTCTTTGCGGACTTCAAACTCTATTGATCTCCAGCGCTCGTTCTGTGAGGCATTTCGGCGAGGCCGCCGAAATGTGCACGCGAGCCGCGTGCGCTCCCCGGAAATTCCGCGCCCGTCTGCGGTTAATCCAATGACTTCATCGGAGCAAGCGCAGCGCGTCGCGGAAATCGTCAAGTCTGCGATGGAACGTGAGCCTGAAGATTGCCCGGCGTTCCTGGACGAAACCTGCGCGGGCGATGCACAGCTGCGCAGCGAAGTCGATTCGCTCTTGAAGTTTCAAGAAGGCTCCGACCGATTCATTGAAAGACCGGCGTTGCATCTCGCGGCAGAATCGCTCGTCCGCGATGGCGCATTTCGCGCCGGGCAAACGATTGGCGATTACGAAATCCTGTCTCTCATCGGCACCGGTGGAATGGGCGAGGTCTATCTCGCGCAGGATCGACAACTGAATCGCAAAGTCGCGCTCAAGTTTGTTCGCCGCGGCATGGACTCGGACGACATTCTTCGTCGCTTCAAACACGAAGAGCGTCTTCTCGCGAGTCTCAATCACCCGAATATCGCGCAGCTTTATGGCAGCGGCGTTGCCACCGATGGAATTCCTTTTTTCGCAATGGAATACGTCGAAGGCGAACGGCTCGATCACTATTGCAACGAACGCCAGCTGGCGACAGAGGAGCGGCTCCAGCTTTTTCGCAAAGTCTGCTCAGCCATCACGTACGCGCACCAACATTTGGTCATTCACCGCGACATCAAGCCGGCAAATATTCGCGTCACCGCCGAGGGCGAACCGAAGCTGCTCGACTTCGGCATCGCCAAGCTGCTCGACTCGGAAAGCGCGCAAAGCAGCGGTCAGACCTTGACCGTCCAGGGCGTAATGACACCAGAGTACGCCAGCCCCGAACAAGTGCGCGGCGAAACCATGACGACGGCGAGTGATGTCTATAGTCTTGGCGTCGTTCTCTACGAACTTCTTAGCGGCCATCGACCATATCGAGTAAAGACCCGTCGAGCGGATGAAATCGCCCGCGCCATTGGCGAACAAACGCCCGAACGTCCGAGCACGGCCCTTAATCGCATTGAACGCACGAGCGAAGCCGGGGGCGAGCAACCCGCAGAAATCACACCGGAATCCGTCAGCGCCGCTCGCGGGACGCCACTCGACAAACTGCGCCGCCGGCTGGCGGGCGATCTCGACAACATCGTCCTCATGGCTATGCGCAAGGAGTTGTCTCGCCGTTACGCCTCGGTCGCGCAGTTTTCCGAAGACATCCGTCGCCACCTCGAAGGCCTGCCGGTGCGCGCGCGTAAAGACACCTGGAGTTATCGCAGCGGTAAGTTCGTACGCCGCCATCGCGTCGGAGTCGCCGCGGCTTCGCTCGTCGCAGTAAGTTTAATTGGCGGAATCGTAGCGACTCTCATTCAGGTGCGGACGACTGAACGCGAGAAAGTGAAAGCGGAAGCAATCAGTGCGTTCTTACAGCGGATGCTGACAGCGTCAGATCCCAATCGTCACGCGGGCGCGCCGCCGACAGTAAAAGACATTTTGGACGACGCATCGAAAAGGCTGACCACTGCCGAGCTGGCTGGCCAGCCCGAAGTTCACGCCCAGTTACAGCGCACCATTGGAGTGACTTATTTGTCGCTCGGGCAATACGCGTTGGCCGAGCAAAACTTATCTGCTGCTCTTCAAACCCAGACCAAACTCTTCGGCGAAGACGGCGTAGAGACGCTCAAGACAGCCGCGCAATTGGCTACATTGTGGGGCAGCTCGACTGGCGACTACGCCAAGACCGAGCAGTTCTACCGGAAAAAACTTCCGCTTCTTCGGGCCGCGCAGAGGAACGGAACCCTCAGCGCCGACTATGTGATCACCACGCTCAGCAGCCTCGCCCTTCTGCGACGCGCGCAAGGCGACTCCAAACAAGCGGAGATGCTCTTGCGCGAAGAAATCGCTCTCGGCTCTCAAGTTTCGCCAGAATTGAAGAACGATATCGGCATCGCCGAGACAGTCCTGGCTCTTACTTTGGCCGATCAGGGAAAATTCGCAGAAGCGATTAAGATCGTGCGCGAAAAACTCGCCGAACTGCGTAGCCGCGCGCAAACGCAAACGCCAGAACTTTGCGCAACGCTCACTGGCCTGGGCAGCTTCTTGTTGGAGAACGGCGAGTTTGTCGAAGCGGAAGAACACCTGCGCGAGGCTGAATCAGTTTACCGCCAGCTCTACGATCCCGCCAACATGCAACTGGGGGACAATCTGCGTTTGCAGGCGCAAGCCTTGTATGCCGCGCAGCATTACACCGAAGCTGAAGCAAAAATTAACGAGACCCTGCGCATCTATCGAGCGGCAAGCACGCCGCAATATCTCAATTATGCCACCGCTTTAACTGTGCAGGGTTTGATCTACAGCCGACTCGGGAAAGCGGCCGACGCCGAGAAACTACTGCGCCAGGCCGTCCAAATTCGCGCGAGCAATATGCCGGTCACCCATTTTTTGCGTGCGATGACCGAAGGAGCGTTGGGCGAGTTTCTCAGCAGGCAAAATGATTTTCCCGAGGCCGAACCCCTCTTGCTCGGCAGTTACGAAAGCCTGAAGGCTTCGCAGGCCGCGAACAGCCCGCGAACAAGGCTTGCACTTCAGCGACTTGCCAATCTTTATGAAGCCTGGAACAACCCCGATCAGGCCGCCCGTTATCGCGCGTTGTTGCCAGGTCTCACGCCGTGAGGCGGCACTGATTTTCTTTAGACAGGATTCTCGGGAATCCTGTCTCGTCTTATCCGCGTTCGACCTGCCAATACTCCAAATCAACCGGCGTGGCGCGACCGAAGATCGTAACCGAGACGCGCAGCTTGCCGCGCTCCGGATCTATTTCCTCGACGATGCCGTTCTGATTTTGGAATGGTCCGTCGGCGACCTTCACGGTTTCGCCTACTTCAAAGCTGACTTTCGGTTTCACCTTCTCTTCGCGCTCTTTCATCTGCGCAAGCATGCTGTCGACTTCCGCTTGGCGCATCGGGATCGGCTTGTCTTTGGTGCCGGCAAAACCGATCACGCCGGGCGTTTCGCGAATGAAATACCAGGTGCGGCCGACAAGCTGATTGTTCTCGTCGAGCAAATGCATATTCACGATCAGGTAGCCGGGGAAAAATTTTCGCGTCGTCTCGCTTTTCTTGCCCTTCTTGATTTCCGAGACGCGCTCCGTCGGGACGAGCACTTCATAAACGAGATCGCCCATCTCCTCGGTCTTGACGCGTTTCTCGATGTTCTCGCGCACCTTGTTTTCCTGGCCGGAAAGCACGTGCACCACGAACCATTGATCTTTGCCTGCGAGTGTTTGCGCCATAATCAGTGCAACCGGGTAAAGAAGTGAATGAAGTTCACGAGGATGAAATCGAACAACGCCACATAGCCGCCGAGCAACAACATTGCGATGATGACGACAAGCGTTGAATCAGTCAGTTCCTTATAGCGTCGGATTCCTTTTTCCTTCGATTCCCACGGCCAAGAAGCTTTCTGCAGCTCCACCTTCACTTCACCGAAGAAGTTTTTTGCTTTCGTGATCATGGGGACCGTTACACCGTTACACCGTTGAAGCGTTGAAGCGTTGAAGCGGCAAATTAAGGCGCGATTTCATTTTTTTCTACGGTTTAACGCTTTAACGCGGCCCTCGGACAACACGCCAGGAGGGACTCGAACCCCCAACCGACGGTTTTGGAGACCGCTACTCTACCAATTGAGCTACTGGCGTTTTGCAATCTTACTCCTGCTCTTACTCTTAATCTTGCTCATCTCATGCTTTTTTCGAGCAAGAGTAAGAGCATGATCAAGAGACAAGAGAGTTAGTCGAGAATATCACTTACGCGACCCGCGCCGACGGTTTTCCCGCCTTCGCGAACAGCGAAACGAATCGTCTTCTCCATGGCGATCGGCACGCCCAGTTCCACTTCGATGGCGATGTTATCACCGGGCATGACCATTTCCACGCCTTCGGGCAATTTGACGGTGCCAGTGACGTCAGTAGTGCGGAAATAAAACTGCGGCCGGTAATTCGTGAAGAACGGCGTGTGACGGCCGCCTTCCTCTTTACTCAGCACATAGATTTCCGCCTTAAATTTCTTGTGCGGCGTGATCGAGCCGGGCTTGGCAATGACCTGGCCGCGCATGATGTCTTCCTTCTTGGTGCCGCGCAACAGCACGCCGACGTTGTCGCCCGCTCGCGCTTCATCGAGAAGCTTGCGGAACATTTCAATGTCGGTCGCGGTCGTCTTGGCCGTGGGCTTGACGCCGACGATCTCGACTTCCTCCATTTTCTTGAGGATGCCGCGCTCGACACGACCGGTCGCGACCGTGCCGCGGCCTTCAATGTTGAACACATCTTCGACCGGCATCAGGAACGGTTGGTCGACCGGACGCTCCGGCACGGGGATGTAATCATCCACCGCGGCCACCAGCGCCATGATCTGCTTCTCCTGTTCGGCATCGCCTTCCAGCGCCTTGAGCGCGCTGCCTTTGACGATCGGGATCTTATCTCCCGGAAATTCGTATTGCGTGAGCAAGTCGCGCACTTCCATCTCGACGAGATCGAGCAGCTCGGGGTCATCGACCATATCCGTCTTGTTCAGGAAGACGACGATCGACGGCAC
>JBEEGY010000228.1:0-3460 GCA_041167145.1 Verrucomicrobiota bacterium | reverse complement strand
GGTACGCTGCTTGATGATTGGTTCTTCGGTCTCCGGTTAGAGACGAGCGCTAGCGCGCGTTCATCAAACGTGACTATGGGCGGCGACACGTCGACTAGCTCGCCCGGAGGCGGCGGACCATTCGCAAAAGGGGACGACGGTATCTTCGTTGGCCAGGCATATGGTGGTTACAAAGGTTTCCCCGGCTTTACGTTTACCGGCGGCCGAATGCCAAACCCATTCGTCAAAACGCTAATGGTGTGGGATGACGACATAAACCCGGAAGGTTTGGCCGAGCAGTGGAAGCATACGTTCACTATTGGTGCCGGGGAAGCTGCTCCAGCCTCCTACAGCAAGGATGGCAAGGCCGTTGCAGCGCCCCCGCCGGAGCCACTCGTGAAAATCGACGTCTTCGCGAACTTCGGTCAGTTTGTTTACGACGATACCAACCCGTCAAACCCAATTGGCACACCTCCAACAACGACGCAGCCAATAGGCGGTGAGACTCAGCAGACCCCGCTTGCCAATGCATTCATGCTCGGCTGGCAGGTTGGAGCGAGGTTCGATTTCCCGCACATCGCGTACTTCCAGCTTGCGCCAACCCTCTACAATTACACCGGCGACGGCAACACGTTTAACGTCCATTTCTCGGGCGATTCCGGTGGCAATCAAACCGGTATTAACAGTCTTTTGGTTTTTGATATACCGGCTGAGATTGGTTGGAAGGTCGGTAAGATACCAATGCGTATCTTTGGAGATTTTGCGACCAACTTCAACGCTGACGATCGTGCCGATGCTGCGGGTCATCCAGGCAAGGGTGGCGACCGTTACGCGTATCAGATCGGTCTCGGGATTGGACAGCTAAAGAAAAAGCACGATTGGGAGATCGATGCCTGGTGGCAACATCAGGACCAGTACGCCCTGGATCCGAACCTGGTCGATACAGAAATGTTCGATAGCAAGCTGAACTTGCAAGGCGTGGCCGTAAGAGCCGGATACATGCTAGCTGATGCCGTGTCCGTCAACCTCACGTGGTCTTACGCGTGGCAGATCGACGACGCCGTTGGGACCGGCGGACTCGGCGACCTCACCATCAACCCGATGAACCAATATCAATTGTTCCAGGCGGATCTGAACTATAAATTTTAGCACGGTTAGGTTAAATGATAGCCCGCCGGGAGAGCCTCCCGGCGGGGTCATCGCTATCCGGAAACGCGAACACGTCTTCAACTCACACGATACCCTGCCGTTTTGGAGCGACAATTGCTTTACGTAACTAAAACACAAGACGCGCATGTGCTAACCCGGTTATGGCTGGCACAGCGAGTCGCAACCGGCCAGAATATCATGGCCAAACGAAGATAAGCGTATGAAAAAAGTCAGCTGGCTAGTTTTGTTAAGTATAGTGATGTGCGGTGCGCAAATCGCTACCGCGCAAACGAAGACTGTCGTACGATTCGGGCATTTTCCAAACATCACTCATGCGCAGGGCGTAATTGCACACGCGCTCTCCCGCCAAGGCAAGGGCTGGTTTGAGAAACGTCTCGGGCCGAACGTCGAGATTCAGTGGTTCACTTACAATGCAGGACCGTCAGCCATGGAAGCGATCTTTGCCGGATCGCTAGACGTCACTTACGTGGGTCCGGGACCAGCTCTTAACGCGTACTTGAAGTCGAATGGGGAAGAAATTCGGGTCATTTCCGGCGCAGCCAATGGGGGCGCCGCGCTGGTAGTAAAAGCCGATTCGCCGATAAAGACTCCGGCAGATTTTCGCGGAAAAAAAATTGCCACACCGCAGCTCGGCAACACGCAGGACATTTCCTGCCGGGCGTGGTTGAAAGCGCAAGGATTCAAGGTCACTCAAACCGGCGGCGACGTGACGGTGATCCCAACCGCGAACCCGGATCAACTCGGACTCTTTCAAAGCGGCGGAGTTGATGCCGTTTGGACAGTCGAGCCGTGGGTGACTCGTCTCGAGCGCGATGCGAAGGGGCGCGTTTTTCTCGACGACAAGGACACTATCACTACGTGGCTTGTATCCAGTGTGAAGTTCCTGCGTGATCGCCACGATTTGGCTAAGAAAATCGCGGACGCGAATGTGGAATTAACAAAATGGATTCAGCAGAATCAAGCAGAAGCGCAGAAGTTATTGATCGAGGAACTCAAAGCCGAAACGCGCGCTGATTTCGCGCCGGATGCCGTCGCGCAGGCGTGGAATCGGATTCAATTCACGAGCGACGTATCCCTCAATTTAGTTGCCAAATCGGTGCAGGATGGAAAAGATGCGGGTTTCTTGAAAGGCTCAACAGACACGTCGAAGCTGGTGGAAACTCCGTAAATGCAGCTATCTGGCCGCCATCACCACTCCTCAGCCACCGAAGAGCTCCAACTCGTCACACCCTCGAAGCTCGCGATCGAGAATGTGTCGAAAAGCTTTAAAGGCGCATCAGGCTCGGTCCTCGCGCTCGATCGTGTGAGCCTGAATGTTGCTGAGGGGGAATTCGTCTGTTTGGTGGGTGCGAGCGGCTGTGGTAAAACAACATTGCTTAACATCATTGCGGGGCTCGAAAAACCCGATAGCGGGACGGTGCAGGCTGATGGCAAACCGATAATTGGTCCCGGCCGCGACCGGCTCGTGATGTTCCAGGAACCAGCACTCTTCCCGTGGCTGAACGTATTTGGGAATGTTCTATTTGGACTCAAGCTCAAGCCGAATCTGACAAACAAAGATCGGCACGACGTCGCCAAGTACTACCTTGAACTGGTTGGTCTCAGCCGCTTCGAGCGTGCCAACATTCACGAGCTTTCTGGTGGGATGAAGCAGCGAGTGTCTCTTGCCCGCGCCCTTGCTCCCAATCCGCGCATGCTACTGATGGATGAACCGTTTGCCGCTCTCGATGCGCTGACACGTGAGCAACTCTATGGCGATCTCCAGCAAATCTGGCAAGCGCGGAACAAAACAATTGTGTTTGTTACGCACAACGTGCGCGAGGCAGCGTGTCTCGGCGATCGCGTGATAGTTTTTTCACCGCGTCCGGGCCGCATCCGGGAAGAATTTGCTGTGGACTTGCCTCGGCCGCGCGACATCAACAGCGTCGATCTTGCGGTCCACGCCACCGAAATTATGAAAGCGCTGAAGAGTTATAGCCAAGCGGAGTTCGCGATCGCGGAATGAAACGCTTTTTGTTGGCGGCACTCTTTTTTGCTGTTCTCCTGCTGATTTGGGAGGCGCTGTTCCGTGCAAAGATTTGGTCGCCTGTCCTGGTGCCTTCGCCGCGGCAGGTTGCAGTTTATTTGGAGGGCGCTGCCGTAGATGGAACTTTACTAAAGGCAACGATTGTTACGATGCGTCGATTGCTGATAGGCTACATCATTGGACTTGTTGTAGGGCTACCTTTGGGACTGCTGACCGCGCGTTGGAAAGTATGGCAGGACACCATTGGAACGCTGGCCCTCGGTCTCCAGGGATTGCCGAGTGTCT
>JBEEGY010000227.1:0-3336 GCA_041167145.1 Verrucomicrobiota bacterium | reverse complement strand
CGGTTTTTTTAAGAAAATCGCTGAGCACGCCGTCGAGCGTGGCCACATCCTTAATAGTCAGAACCGGAATCGCGTTCATGCTGGATTAGCTTCGCCTTGCGGCACGGCCGCTCCTGCTGGGATGGCTACGGTGGGCGCGGCGCTCTGTGGGACGTCGTTTTGTTTGCTGAATTTGTGCAGCAGGATCTGCGACACCGCGTTGAGCGTGGCAAAGACGTTTTGGCCTGTACTGGAGGCCGATTCGAAACTCTGGAGGCATCTCTTTCGATTATTCAGGACGTACTCCATGTAGTTAAGCGGCGCGATGTTCGGCAAGTCGCGTTTGTTGTATTGAAGCACGCATGGCATGTCATCAATTGCGACATTCTGCCGCGCCAGGTTGTCAGCGAGATTTTTGAAGCTCTCCACGTTCTCTTCCATTTTTTCCCACTGCGAATCGGCCACGAAAACGACTCCATCGACACTGCGCAAAACGAGTTGACGGGTGGCGTTGTAAATTACCTGACCGGGAACGGTGTAGAGCTGGAACTTGGTTACGAAGCCTTTGATCACGACCGCGTTCAGCGGGAGGAAATCGAAGAAGAGGGTGCGATCCGCCGCGGTCGCGAGCGAAACGAGATCGCCGCGATTTTGCGGGCTGATGCGCTGATGGATGTAAGCAAGGTTCGTGGTCTTGCCGCACAGAGCGGGGCCGTAATAAACAATCTTAAATTGAATCTCGCGGCTCGCGTAGTTAATGATCGACATTGGATATCTCCGGTTGTGAATAGGTTCGCGAAAGTTCGTTGACCATCTGCGCGATCTCGGTGCGCGTTTCGGCCGCGAGCGCGCCGCCCGCGTGCAAGGCAGAGAGACAGATGTTGCCGTGCATGAAAAAGGTGATGGCGGAGTTCGTCCCCTGCAGCGTCATCGAATCCAGTGTCCCCAATTTCGTGTCATGCATGTGTTTATCGATCTTCTGGAGCAGCGTGGGTGCCACCGCACACAGACCGTCCGCCGCGATGGCGACCGGCAAGTTACCGGCGAGACTGAGCCCGTCTGAAAAAGTAAGAGCGCAACCGTCGACACCGGGAAGTTCGCTCGCACGCGCGATCACCTGTTTCGCGTCGAGCTTCTCAACGATCTTCTCGATCTTGGCGACTGTTTCGGGAGCCGCTTCCGTCGCGGGCGCGGCTTCCTCTTTGCGGAAACGTTTCGCGTCTTCTTCAGCTTGAAGCGAGAACGGCGTCACGATCGCCTCTGTGGTGGCGAGGTGTTCCTGGTCCCGGCGCATTTGCAACGCCGTGGACGGCACGTTTTTCAAAACTTCCTGCAACGGCAACAAAACGGGCGCTTCCTGCTCGTCGACATGAAAGAGGTAGCGATAGTCTGCCGGAATCGCTTCCTGAAAAACTTTCGATGAAACCGCCACGCGGCCGGTGGCGAGCTGGCCGGCCAGCAAGGAAAGCGGGAGACTCACCTTTACATCCTCGGGCGCGAGATTCGGATCTCCTTGTCGCTGAAACGTTGGCAAATTCTCCAACAATATCCGGAGGGAGAGCGCGATTTGAACGTCGTCCTTTGCAACCTCAACGATTGGTGCGGCTACGGGTTCAAGTTCGATCAATTCATGCGGAATCGGTTTACGCCGGCGTGGCGCTTTTTCCGCGCCCGGTTCCGATGTCGATCTTGGCGTGGGCGTCGAGAGTTTCAGCTGATCGAACGGCACCGGTTCGTAAGGATTCCGTGGCGCGACCGGCGGCAGTGATAGCTTGGGCGATTTGGGACGGGAAGGAACCGAAGGTAGAACGGGCGGCCCGCTTGAGGCTGGAACTCTCTCAGAGGCGGGCGCACCCGTTCCCTTCGGTGGAAGATGAAATGGAATTCTGGCGGGAGAAGAACTGTCCGGCAGTTGTTCCTCCACGCGCGATTCCGAAATGGAATTTGTCGATCTTGGCGGATTATTCGGAGTGACCGTCTCGGTCTCGGCCGCTTCCGGTTCGGCCGCGGCAAACGATTCCGCCGAAGCCGGCTCGACTTTGACTGGCGGGAGCGCGGATGTTTGGATCGGATCGATCGTAGTGCCGAATTTCTCGCTCTCTTCAATGGCCACGATCAAAAAAGGCGTGTCAACTTGTGGCACAGTAACGTCGCGCACCTGATCGCGCCGAATCTGCATGCGGTTAAACTGTTCGAGGACTTTTTCAAATGGGAGCGAGATGCGCGTCTTGTCCGTCAGCGGCACACTACGCATGAAAATGTCCGGGATTTGTTCGTAGATGCTTGTCAATGCAACGCTCGGGCTGCGGCTCGCCATCCCATTTTCCAGTTCGACTGCTTTGAGCAGGACCCGCCGCGTAGGATCGAAACTTTCTTCGGACTTGATGTAACCTGCCGGGACTTGCTCGAGAATTTCGGAAAGCTGGAGAGAGATGCCGCGCTCCACTTTTGGCTCGAGGGCGAGCGCAATGGCCGGGGGCAAATCGTGCGTTTTCAGCCCCGATTGCGTCCCACCCACTGAAACCATGCGCGGTCCCGTCTTGGTCGCCGTCATTGCGTTCAGCTGAGCCGACGTGCTCGCGGCGGCTTCGAGGGGCTCTTGCGGCGAAATCGTGCGGGTGGAGTTCGGCATCACCGTTTTGCTCAAACGCTCGCCTGCCGCTTTTTCAACGCGAACAGCGTTCGTCCTTTGTGGGGCGGGCTTCGCGCCAGCGGAAGCGGAGAACCGCGAGCGCAGGCTCTTAACAAGATCGACGAATGGATTGATCATGGCCCCTTTAATGATCCTCCGCCGTGACGCGCAAGATTTCCTCGAGTGTCGTGATTCCTTCGAGCGCTTTTTCTATCCCGACCATGCGCAAAGTTTTCATCCCTTCGCTTATCGCCTGGTTTTTGAGGATGGCCGCGGACGCGCGTTTGATAATAAGACGGCGTATTGCCTCGCTCACCGGCAAGGCTTCAATGATCGCGGCGCGACCCAGATAACCACGGCCTTTGCACCGGTCGCAGCCGCTGCCGTGATAAAAGATCGCGTCTTTCATGTCCTTGAGGCCTAGCTTCTCGATGACTTCGGACTCCGGCACGAATTGGTCACGGCAATTGGTGCACACACGGCGCACCAGACGTTGCGCGCAGGCCATGAGAATGGAACTCGAAATCAAAAACGGTTCGATGCCCATGTCGTCAAGGCGCGTGATGGCGCCGGCGGCATCGTTCGTGTGCAACGTGCTCAGGACCTGGTGACCGGTGAGCGCCGCTTTCACGGCGATGTCGGCCGTTTCGTTGTCTCGAATTTCGCCAACCATCACGATGTCGGGGTCCTGACGCAAGATGGAACGCAGAGCGGATGCAAAATCG
>JBEEGY010000226.1:0-3116 GCA_041167145.1 Verrucomicrobiota bacterium | reverse complement strand
TGACTAACGTCGAGACCCGCGCGATCAGCCGGGTGGCCTTGCGAATGTTTGCGTCGTGCGAGTTATCGTTTAGCTCCTTGTCGAACGGCCCCAGCATCGACACGCCCGTGCGCAACATGTCCATCGGATGCGTTCCCTTTGGCATGAGCCGCAGCATTTTCACCACCGGTGCCGGCAATTCGCGTTCGCTCGCGATTTGTCGCATGAATTTGCCCAGCTGTTCGAAATTCGGCAGCTCCCCGTTCAACAAAAGATACGCGACTTCCTCGAAACTGGCCTTTTCCGCCATTTCGTGAATGTCGTAGCCGCGATACATCAGGCCCGCATTCGGATCGACCCAGCAAATCTGCGTCTCTCCGGCAATCACCCCGGCAAGTCCCGGGCTGTAGGCTGGTTTCGTTTCTGTGCTCATCGGTGTGCTTCTCTTTACTCGCGAACGGCAAACGTTCAACCCGCCTTCGCAAGACTACGGCGCGGCAGGCGTCCAATCAAAGGTTGACTTGGAATCGGCGCAAAATTGTAGGGCGGGCGCTCCGCTGCCAATTTTTGGATCGGCAACCGACGCGGTTGCCCTGCAATTTCCTCTATTCTTTCGTGTAGCCGGACCAACTTTCCGCATTCGGGTCGTAGTCCAAAAGCTCGTAGAGTTCCTGCCGCGTCTGCATCTCGTCGATCCATTCTCTTTGCGAGCCGCTCTTTTTCAATGCGCGCAAAAATTTCTCGCTCGCTTTCATGGCCACGCGAAACGCGCTCATCGGGAAAATCACCATGCGATAACCCAGCTCGGCCAGATCATGAAAGGAAAGCAATGGGCTCTTCCCGAACTCAGTCATATTCGCAAGCAACGGTAAGTCGATCGCTTTCGCGAAATCGCGGAATTCTTCCGCGCTTTGCAGCGCCTCGGGAAAAATCGCGTCCGCACCAGCCTCGAGATATTTCTGCGCGCGATCGAGCGTCCGATCGAAATCTTCCACGGCGCGCGCGTCGGTCCTTGCGATGATCATAAAATCGGGATCGCGCCGTGCCGCTACGGCCGCTTTGATCTTGGCCACCATTTCGTCAAGATCGACAAGCGATTTGCCGGCGAGATGCCCGCAACGTTTCGGGAATTCCTGGTCTTCGATGTGACAACCGGCCAATCCTGCGTTTTCCAATTCGCGAATCGTTCGCGCCACGTTCTCCGCGCCGCCAAAGCCGGTATCCGCGTCCACAATCGCCGGAATCTTCACGGCTTTTGCAATGTAACCGGCCAGCTGCACCACTTCCGCCATGCCCAACAAACCGATCTCCGGAACGCCGGCGGTCGCGTTCGCCATCCCTGCTCCGCTTGCATAAACCGCTTCGAAGCCAACGCGTTGAACCTGACGCGCCATGGCCGCATTCGGTACGCCAGGCATCATGACTGCGCCCTTCGCAATCAACTCCCGTAGTAACGCGCCTTTGCTTTTTTTTGTCATGTCGAGCGAACCTTTGTCATTCCGAGCGAAGTCGCTTGCCACGCCGTAGCGCCGCGAAGGCGGGAGGAATCTCTCATTGCTTTCCGTTGGTCATTTTTGTCGCCTGCATTAGGGCATCGACGTTCTTCGCTTCGTCGAGTTTCCAAACAAGATCGACAATGGCCTTTGCTTTCTCGCCGCCCATGGCCGGCACAACCAAAGCGTTAAATTTTCCCTCGAGTTGCTGGTCGGTCACGGGATTAAGCGCGTTGCCTAACGGATAATCGACGCGCTTGGTTAGCGTCCGGCCGTCTTTCAAGGTCACGTGCACGATGTTCGCGACTGCCTTTGCATACAAAGAGCTCAACTCATCGTTGCGCTGCACGGTCACGTTCTCGAGAAATTTCCAAATCTTCGGGTCCATGAAACGCTCCGGCTGGAATTGCCGGTCGGTCACTTCACCATCGATCAATGCGATCGCCGTGATGTATGGCAAGCTATGGTCGGCGGTCTCGCGCGTCTCCGGTTTCCATTTCTCCGGCTCGCTTCCAATGATATCGACCGACGCATCGTGGCTCTCGATCCTGACCGATTGAATCTGCGAAGGATCGCCAATTTCCTTTCGCAAAAACAGCGCCGCCTCAATCGCGCTTTGGCTGTGATATTCGGCCGGCCAATACTTAATGCTCGTCTTCAAAATCATCGCCGCGGTCCCCTCCTCCGGTGATTTTGCATTTGGCTGCTTCACAAATTTTTCGCCGACATTACCCAGCGAGACGCCGAGTTCTTTTTCGAATCCCATCTGGCCCTCGAAAATCGGAGCGGGGCCGGTCATGCCGGCGCGCGCGAGCAGTGCCGCATAAACGCCGTGGCGCGCCGCGTTCGCGAAGGCGACGCCTTTCCAATGTGAAAGCTCACCCACGCGTGCTTGCCGCATCGCCGCGCATGCAACGCCGGCAATATTGACGGCGTGTCGCGTTTTCTCAGGGTCTAACTTCATTAAACGCGCGGCCGCCAGCGCAGTTGAAAATGCTCCATACGTTACGTGGTCCCAGCCGCGCGCCCGAATGCTCGCGGCGTCGCACAAACGGCATTGCACTTCATAAGCCAGGGCGATCGCCGTGATCAGCTCTCGTCCGTTCGCGCCCAAACTTTCTGCGATAGCGAGCGCAGCGGAAATGTTATCGCTCGGATGCGCCGGTTCTTTTGAAAGGTACGTGTCGTTGTAATCGAAATAGCGAATACAACAGCCGGTCGCGAACGCCGCCCAATCCGGCGGCGCTTTGTGCGTGGTGCCGATGATGGTCGATCCGTTGTTAGCCGAAAATTCCGAGGCGACCTTTCGCGCAATCACGCACGGTTCTTCGTTCCAAGCCCCAAGCGCGCAGCCGATCGAATCGAGCACGCGCCGTTTCACTTCGTGAACAACCTCCCGCGAAAGATCTTCGAATTGGAGCGAGCAGGCGTAGTTGGCGAGTTGGTGAGCGAGTGTCGTTGTCATGTCAAATTGAAGCTGCAATCTGCCGACGAATTGCGAAACGGCAAGGGTAGCGCGCCTGTCTCGGGCGCGTCGCGCGGTGTCCCGCCGCGCGATCCTTGATTCGATTTCGGCGAGACGCCGAAATCCGCGCGCGGGACGCGCGCGCTACCCAATCCATGTGCTTGCGCGCCCACTCACGA
>JBEEGY010000225.1:0-4334 GCA_041167145.1 Verrucomicrobiota bacterium | reverse complement strand
ACTTCGGGTTGTCCGCAGTCGCCGCCGCCGGCTGTTATTGTGGGTGCGTTCCCAGCCAGCGCCGGAAACTTTGGGGAGAATATCCTGGGGCGCAACATCGCGGTCGATCAGGAGAGGCATCTCGTTTACATCCCAGTCCCCGGCGATAACGATGTGGCAGAACTGAATGGAAACGCCTGCCGAGCAGGGCACGTCAACGATTGCCACGTCAAAATCGTGAACAAAAGAATGGGCGGCGACCCCGTGATGGCAACGGTGGATCCGTTGACTGACACGGTTTACGTCACGGACGATACCGACGACACAGTGTCGCTTTTCCCAAGCTCGTTCTAAATTGATGCGAAGACGAATCGCCACAAACACAACCCGGATCGATCTCCTGGGTCGGTTCGAGCCTAACCGGGCAAGCCACCGTTGCGGCCCGCGCTCTTGCCATGATTCCGCATTTGTGCGCAAAATGGCCACGTGCTCGATGTGGCAGGATGGGAAGAGGCCGAGGAACGTTTTCAGGAAACTGCGTGGAGCGTCGTTCTTGCCGCTGGCGCCGAGACCGACGCGCGAGCGCAGGCGGCGCTGGCGGAACTTTGCCGCATCTATTGGCGTCCGATCTATGCCTATATTCGGCGCAAAGGCTACGCCGTTCACGACCTCACGCAATCCTTCTTTCAACACTTGCTTGAAGATGAAACGCTGCGCCGCGCCTCGCGCGATAAAGGCCGTTTTCGCAGCTTCCTCCTCGGCGCGCTCAAGCTTTGCCTCGCTGACGAGCACGCGCTCTAACGCGGCGGCGGCGTTCAATTCATTTCGGTCGACGAATTGATCGCGGAGGAATTGCATTATCAACCGCGCACATCCGATCTCAGTCCCGCTGAATCCCTCAACGCCCGCTGGGCGGGCGTGCTCCTGGAGCGCGCGCTTGCGAAACTTCGCGCGGAATTTGCTGCCGAAGGGAAATCGGAAACGTTTGAATCGCTCTCGCCTTTCCTGGCCGGTGAAAAGCCGGATGTTTCTTATCAGGACGTCGCGCAACAAATTGGTATCTCGTTAGGCTCGGTGAAGACGCAGATCCACCGTTTGCGGCAACGGTTCGCCACTGCGGTCCGCAGCGAGATAATGCAGACTGTGGCCGCGCCGCATGAAGTCGAGAACGAGCTGCGCCAGTTGCGCGATGTCTTCACACGTCTCGCCGAGGAGCCAGCTCGCTGAAGACAATGGAACTCCTCACCTCACGCAAACTCTGCGACACGTGCGGTTCGACGCTCGAATTCGACATGCCAAGTGGATTCTGCCCCGCGTGTTTGCTGACGACCGCGCTTGAAGCTTCGGAGGTAACCGCAGCCGGCAGTCGCATCGAAGAGTACGAACTTCTCAACGAGATCGCGCGTGGCGGACTGGGCATTGTCTATCGAGCACGACAGCGAATGCCTTCGCGCATTGTCGCGCTAAAGATGATTTTACCGGCGCATTTAAGCTCGTTAGGCGCGGTCCGTCGTTTCCGCGCCGAGGCGGAAGCCGCCGCCAGTCTCGATCACGAATGCATTCTGCCGATCTATGCGGTCGGGCGAACACGACGGTGCGCCATTCTACAGCATGAAGTTCGCGGAGGGCGGCACGCTGTCCGCGCGCATTGATAGCTGCCGGGAGAAGCCGCGCGAAGCAGCAGCACTAATCGCGAAGCTGTCGCGGGCTGTCGCTTACGCGCACGAGAACGGCATTCTCCATCGCGACCTGAAACCGGGGAAACGTGCTCTTCGACACGGCGAACAAACCGTACGTGAGCGATTTCGGACTCGCGAAATGGCTGCAGCGCGAATGCGACCTGACGCAAACGCTCGCGATTCTCGGCACTCCTTTCTACATGGCGCCAGAACAAGCGACCGATTCGCGCGGAGTTGTCTATAGCCTCGGCGCGATTCTTTATCACCTGCTAGCCGGTCGTCCCCCGATTTGCGGCGAGACGCCAATGGAAGTTCTGCTACGCGCTGGAAAGCAAACGCCGAAACGTATTCGCCTGACTAATCGTAACGTTTCGCGCGATCTCGAAGTTATTTGCCTTAAATGTCTCGAGAAGGAGCCGGCCGCGCGCTATGCTTCCGCCGATGCGCTGGCTGATGACCTCGAGCGCTTCGGCGCTGGGTGCACGATTAATGCTCGTCCTCTTGGCCTAACGAATCGTGGCTGGCGGTGGACGCGGAGAAACCCCGGACTTGCGGCGTTGAGCGTCCTGTCCGTGGCCTTGCTGGTTGTGCTCGCCGCAATCTTTACGACCGGCGGGCCAACGCGAGCGAGCGTCGCACCGCCGAAGACGATTGCCGTTCTCCCGTTCACAACCTCAAGCGGCGATACTGCTCGCTCCTATTTCACCAGCGGGATGCAGGAAGAAATCCTGGCTCACCTGCGCAAGATAAACGGGTTGGTGACGCTCAGCTCCCGAACCATCGCGCAGGCCGGCGAGAAGGCGAAGGATGTGCGCGAACTAAGACGGGCGGTGGGAGCATCGTACGTGCTGCAAGGCAATGTGCAGCCTGCAAACGAACGGGTCGTGGTCACGATTCAACTGACCGACACCCGCACCGCCAAGCCGGTCTGGACGAAAAAGTTTCAAAGCGAGATCGCCGGGATCTCGGCGGTCCAAAAGTCAATCGCGGAGGACGCCGTTACTCAGCTCAAGGGGAAGCTTGCCCCCGGGGAGAAAGCCGCGATTGAGCAGGGCAGGGTCCACGACTTGCAGGCCTACGAGCTTTATCTCCAGGCGCGTTCGCTGTTGCGGTACTTTGGTAATCCAGGAAACGGGCTCGACTTCACCCGCCCGAAGGCGATCGAGCTGCTGGAGCAAGCCATCGCACGCGATCCGAAGTTTGGTCTCGCTTATGCCTTACTCAGTGAGGCCCAGGCTGAGACGCTCTGGGCAGAGGATACGACCGCGGCACAAATGGCCAAAGCCATGGCGACCGCGGAGATGGCGGTGGCGGTTGAGCCTCAACTGGCTGAGGGCCACTTGGTCCTCGGCTCTTACTATTACCCGCTGCCTTTCCAAAAGGGTCGAGGCGCCTATAACTGGTCTAGAGACAAAGAGCGCGGGCTGGAAGAATGGAAAACCGCCGAGCGACTCGCGCCGAATAACGCAGCGGTCCTTGCGAAGCTCGCTGAGGCGGCAATCGATCGCGGTGATTGGAAAGAGGCTTTCCAAAAACTGGAGCGGGCACGACAAGTAGAGCCACTCGAGCCGATGTGGGCGAAGCAACTCGCCGATCTTCATTTCGCATTCCGCCACTACGATGAGGCGGAGAAGATTGCCGATGGGATGATTGCGAAACTGCGTGAGGCCAATCCGCCGGAGTTCTGGTCTCTGAAACGAAAGATCGCGTTGGCCCGAGGCGATACCGCCGCGGCGGCTCTGGCGAATGAGAAGAGTGACATAATCAGGAGAGGTTATGCCAATATTTACCATTACAAGGCTGAGGTAGCCTTGATGCAGCACAATTACGCTGAGGCGGCGGAGATATTAGAGACTCTTCGAGACAAGGCCTCGAAAACCGTCAAGAATCCTCGAACGATAAAGAACTTCAATCCTTACGGTACCGGCGCCTACAACCTCCGAATTGGGATTGCCCGGCGCGCACTAGGAGAGAAAGAGAAAGCGTTGGCAGCCTTTACCGCGTCGGAAGAAGGGTTTCGGGGATGGCTCCGTCGTTACCCGGAGGAAGCGGCAGCGCTTGGCAGGCTGCCCTTGGCTCTGGCCGGTCAGGGCCGGCGCGATGACGCGTTGCGCGAAATCGAAAACGCAATCGCAATCTTTCCGCTTACCCGCGACCCGCTTAGCGCGGTGGAAATCAGAGATTATGTAGCCAACGCCTATAGCTGGACCGGCGACCGCACACTTGCGCTGGAATTACTACAAAAGATTGTGGCTCTGCCCGGCGGACCAACCGCGGGCGACTTGAAACTGAACCCTCGCTGGGATGACTTGCGCGAGGATCCGCGGTTGAATGATCTCGTCGCGGAAGCGGCCAAGCCGATCTCCTTGTAGCTACCATAGGAAAGCTCACGGCTGCCAATTCGTTCCGGCAGGCGAAGTGCCTGCCCTACAATTCATTTGAGGTCGGTAAACAACGTGGGCTGAGCTTCCTGGTCGGCCAGCGCTTTGGCCCGTTGCTCTCGGCGTTCCATGATGAACTTATCCAGTGCAGGATCAACGGGGAGGGGATAGTCGCCGTTGAAACAAGCAAGACAAAAACTATTCAAAGGTCTGCCGGTCGCGCGGACCATTCCCTCCACGTCGAGATAGCCGAGACTGTCGACCCCAAGATATTTGCAGATGTCTTCCATCGACA
>JBEEGY010000224.1:0-2693 GCA_041167145.1 Verrucomicrobiota bacterium | reverse complement strand
CCGGATGGCCGATGGCGTAGGCGAATTGAATTTCGCAGCGGGTGGCCAGCCCGGCTGCCACCACGTTTTTCGCGACCCAGCGTCCCATGTAGGCAGCGCTGCGATCGACTTTGCTCGGGTCTTTGCCCGAAAATGCGCCACCGCCATGACGGCCCCAGCCGCCGTAACTGTCGACAATGATCTTGCGGCCGGTCAGGCCGGTATCCCCCTGAGGACCGCCGATGACGAATCGCCCGGTGGGATTGATCAGAAATTTCGTTGTCCCATTGAGCATCGATTTGGGCAGGACCTTGCGGATAATTTTTTCGATACAGAATTTTTCGATCTCATCGTGCTCAACCTCTTCGGTGTGTTGGGTTGAGAGCACGACATTGGAAATGCCAATCGGTTTTCCGTTTTCGTAAATCACGGAGACCTGGGATTTGGCGTCGGGCCGCAACCATTCCGCCTTGCCGCTCTTCCGGATGCGGGTCAGCTCGCGACCGAGCCGATGCGCGAACATGATTGGAGCCGGCATCAATTCCGGGGTGTCATCGCACGCGAAGCCGAACATTAAACCCTGATCGCCGGCCCCTTGTTCAGCGGTCCGTTTGCCCTTGGCTCGCTTTGCGTCCACGCCCTGCGAAATGTCATGCGATTGATCGGTGATGACCGTGTTAACGAAAATTTTTCGGGCGTGAAAAACATCGTCGTCGTGGATGTAGCCGATGTCGCGGACGGTCTCCCGCACGATCTGGTTGATTGGAATAACGTCTTCCAGGTGTTTGCCCTTTGGTAAATTCGGAACCGTAATTTCGCCGCCGACCACGACCACGTTGCTCTTGGCGTAGGTCTCGCAAGCCACGCGGCTTTTCCGGTCCTGGCGGAGACAGGCGTCGAGCACGGCGTCGGAAATGGTGTCGCAAACCTTGTCGGGATGGCCTTCACCAACCGATTCGGAGGCAAAAATGAAACGACGGAGCATGAGGAGAGAAAAGGTTAGATCGTTAAAAGGCTACAAAGTTAAAGCGCAGAAGGGAGAAGCTTACGAAACAGATGGCCAATTTAACGTTTTAACGAACAACGTTGTCACCCCCTAACATATTGACCAATCATGATACGTCGATATATCGTTTGGGTGCAAAATGGCGTCAACCATTAATTTTCTTCGCCTTCTGGCCGATCCCACCCGCCTGCGCCTTCTCCTCCTCCTGCAGGAAGAAGAGCTCTCGGTCGCGGAATTGCAGGAAATCCTGGGAATGGGCCAGTCGCGCATCTCGAGTCATCTCGCCCAATTGAAACGGGCGGGCGTCGTCGAAGATCGGCGCTCCGGAAAAAATGTTTACTACGGCCTGACCGAACACGAACCGCAAAATTCAACCCGGGCGCGCGTCAGCGAACTGACGCGTTTGCTGGCGCGGGAAATGCCGGAGACGGCGCGCGACCGGACGGCGCTCAAACTCGCCTTGCGCAAACGCCAGGATAAGGCGCGCAGCTACTTCGATGAGCTGGCCGGAAAGTTTGGCCGTAGCTATGTCCCGGGCAGATCCTGGCAGGCCCTGGCCCACACCCTGATCACGCTTCTGCCACCTTTGACCGTGGCTGATCTCGGAGCGGGCGAAGGAACCTTGTCACAGCTCCTGGCCAAACAGGCGCGCAAAGTCATCGCCATTGATAACGCGCCGAAGATGGTGGAATTCGGATCGCAACTGGCGAAGAAACATGGCTTCCAGAATCTCGAATATCGCCTCGGAGACATCGAGGATCCGCCGATCACAAGGAAAACGGTTGATCTCGCGATATTCAGTCAGGCGCTCCACCATGCGATCCATCCGGAACGCGCAATCGTCAGCGCTCATCGCATCTTGAGGGATGGCGGACGGATCGTGATCCTGGATTTGCTCAGCCATCGCTTCGAACGAGCCCGCGAGCTTTATGCGGATCACTGGCTTGGCTTCAGTGAAGTGCAATTGCATCAATTTCTCGAGCACGCCGGGTTCAAAAAAATCGAAGTCAGCGTGGTTTCGCGCGAGAAGCAGAGCCCGCATTTTCAGACCGTCTTTGCTACCGGCGTAAAGTGATAATCAAACAAAACCGGCCGGCCGGCGTGAAATCCCGGGCTGCCGGCGATTCTTGTAGCCACGGCCTTCCGGGCCCTGTCAATTGAGTTGCCAGACCGTTTACGGCCCACGCGGGTCGGGGCTACATTAGACGCAACGCCTGCCAAAGAATCTTGTCTCACCTTATATAGAAGTTTGTAATTGAGTCGCGATGAGCGGTTTCTTCGAGGAGATGAAGCGGCGGAAGGTTTATCGGGTCGCCGTCGCGTACGCGGTCGCGGCCGGTGGCGTGATTCAGATCGCCTCCGCTGTCTTTCCCGCGTGGGAACTGCCAGCTTGGTCGCTTCGTCTGGTCATCGTGCTTTTGCTGATCGGCTTTCCCATTTCGCTGATCCTGGCCTGGGCCTTGGAGGTGACCCCCGAAGGAATTCGCCCCACGCCTCCGCCAGTTTCGCGCAGGCGGCGAAGTATCGCGGCCTTGCTCGCTATCGGCGTTCTTGTTTCGGCCGCCGCCGGATTCTTTCTTCTCCCTGGTGTGTCCGCGCGGAAGATCGAAAAATCGATCGCGGTTCTGCCGTTTGAAAACCTGAGCCAGGAAAAAGAGAATGCTTATTTCGCCGACGGTATCCAGGACGACGTTCTTTCCAGTCTGGC
>JBEEGY010000223.1:0-8098 GCA_041167145.1 Verrucomicrobiota bacterium | reverse complement strand
GTTGTTGTTTCTCTAGGGTCATTCCCGGTGGCAGATCGCATGCGTCACAAACAATCGAAAGCGAGACGGAAAAGGAGCTAATTCCATGCCTTTGTTTTGGATGCACGAAAAAGCACTGCACTTGTCTTCACTGAGCGCGGAAAACATTGCTGCGTGCGGAATTTATGGCGTTGGAGATCGATATTCTCAGCATCGGCCTCTCAAAAATCAGAGGGATGCGTCACGAGTGCGAATTGGCAACTGGCGAGGTATCCGCAAACTGAGCGGATTCGTGCGGATTCGGGGACAGGACCGACAATTACTTTTCGAGGACCTTGGAAGTAGTCGAAAGGCGTCGAGATTTTTTTGCGCGTTGAAAGCTCGCCAAACCGACAGCACAAGCGCAGGTCAGGACCGTAACCCAAGTCGTGTCAGCTTCGGGGACCGTAGAGAAATCAATGTTATAGATGCCAATGTGCTCGTATGTCGGATCGGCAACCGTGCCGGAGCCACTCCCATACGTGAAAGTAAAAGACTTAATCCAAGCAGACCCAAAATCGATAGTGACATTGGCTCCGCCAGAACCGGCTCCGAGATCAGCGGTCGTAGCAGTTCCGTTGACCACCTGGTTCAATCCGGTTCCGCTGAGTGAATTGTTCGGTGAGATGGTAATGATTGGCGCAATCAAGGTCGTGCCATCAATGGATAGGGCCGTTATGGAGCGAATTTGATCCTGATAGTTTGAGCCGGAAGCATTTGCAAAATCGATATCGAATAATTGGAAGGAAACGTTCTTAACCCCCTGTGGATACAGGGCTGAAAAACCGACCGTGATTGTGACAGCCTGTGTCTGGTTGGTTAGATCGAGAGCGAGGTTGAGAGTGCTCACTGGAGAGGGCAGGCCGCCCTGAAAATTCGTTGTGATGGCCGGCGTCTGCGGATTAGGAGAATAGATTTCCGGCTGCAACTGCGCCGTGTTACCAGACACCGTTACCGTAACATCGTTTCCGGGAATTCCCGCATCGACGTCGTAGGAGTTGCTAAGAGTCCCAGGCGTCCAAGTCACAGCGCTCCAGTCCAAGACGATGGCGTGGACGCTTCCGCAGATCCAGAAGGACGCCAAGGCGGCGCCAATTCTAAGGGAGCTCAAGGGCATAAATATATTACGAAGAGACTCTTAAGCAGCAGACATGCCGCTCCCATCATAGCGGCAATAAAAACGCGCGAGCGCGCCGGAAGGCTAAGGACTGACAACTGGAATGACAGGCGGATCGGCAAGCGTGCCGAGCTTGTTGCTGAAATCGGGGCCGCCTTCCCCGGGAGCAGGCTTGGCGGCTAAATTACTCGCGTAGAGCGGAACTTCGGTCGTATGCAAAATCGACAGTGGAACGTTGCCGAATGCTTTGATCTCGGCCAACTCGAAATCGTCGTTGTGCCTATGCGCCGTGTCGGGTGTCCATCTCAGCGCCACATACCGCGCTCCCTGCGAATTGAAATTGACCGCGGCCTTGCCATTGCCCGGATCGGTGACGGTGGCAATTGGCGTCAAATTATCGAGATTATTGGGATCCTGCGGAAGCCCGTCGGTAAGATAAACATCCAGCCGTCCGGCTTGCATTTTGTAAAGCGCGCTTACGCGGTGGAGTTGCTCGCGATCCGCCAATTCAACGATGACCGTCGGGTGGGGATCGGTCTTAGAGAAACGAAAAGAAGTCACAGTGTCATCGTCGATCATACGCGTGGCTGCGAAGGGTGAGCCGGAGCTGACAAAGACAACGTGAGCGCGGGCGTATAAATTCGCGAAGTTGAAGTTAACCACATCTTCAAGATTGAATGCGCGTGTTGAATTTTTGACCTGGACGATGCGTCCTTGTTTCTCGGCAAATTTCTCTAGCGATTCCTCGCCGTAGAGGCCGAGCGCGGCAATGCGGGCCTCGTTTTCAACGTGAAAAGAGAGTTTCACGTACTTCGCTTCGATCCCAAGCATGGAAAGATTGAAGAGCCGCTTACGGGCGAAAGGAATCACGCCTTCGACTTCCGTCCACTTCGAGCTGCTGACGGGAAGTCGATAATTCGAGACTGCGATTTTCAGTTCGCCCCGAGCGGCGGCGTTTTCATTGACGAATGTGAAACGGTCTAGCAGCGCAGCCTTTGGCAACGCGATCACAAACGTAGTTTCGCCGCCTTGCAGGGGACAACTGATCGTGTCGTCATCCATAATTAGCGCTGTCGGACCGGCTTCAGATGACGTGCGACTGGCGATTGCGGCCCGATGGCCATCAGGCATGATGCATTCAATTTGTGCGCCACAGTTCATTCGAGCAAGATTCTTAGCTTCGTTAACGGCTTCTTCGTTTCCGCCAGCATGGTCCGCAGAAATGGCCGAAGTGGCGAGGCTGCCGAAAAGGAGTAGCTCCGATAAGCGGTTCAACAGACTGTATCCGAAACGGGTTTGTGACGGGAAACGGATCATAGTGACACTTGTAATAGCTTAGACTGGGCCACTTAGGGCGCTGGCCGCGACTTAAGGGTCGATTTCGCTTGCCTCGTTGGCGCTTCCTCTTGTAAAAGATGGCGACAAATAACAATACCGATAGAAGCGTGTTGCAACCGGTGTAATTTGGTACCGCAACTGCTAACCCTAACCTCGATTGACCTGTCTATGAGTCGTCACTTCATCTCCCACTTTTCACGGCGCTTTGCGCTCGTTTTCTTCGTCTCGCTTCTTTGCGCAGCACCGGTCGTGCGTGCGCAAGATGCGGTACGGCCGTCACTGGCGGGAGAGACTGCTTCGGAGGCTCGTCGACAGGATATCGATCGCATTCCTTACAACTTGTTGGTTGGCCCCGTCCGGTTTCGTTTTAGCGCCACGATGGGAGTGGAATATAACGACAACATCAATCTATCGGAAACGAACGAGCAAGACGACGTCATTCTTCGCCCGCAGGTGAACTTCGATGCGATCTGGCCCATTACGCAGCTGAACACCTTGAGAATGGACATCGGCCTGGGTTACGCGTGGTATCTTGACCACTCGAACGCGAACACAAATGGGGTGCTGATCGCCCCCGGCTCCCAACTGGCTTTTGATATTTTCGTGGGCGATTTCCGCATCAACATTCATGAGCGGCCGTCGCTGCAGCAAGATCCGGTTGCTGAACTCGCGCTCAGCAATGTGGTCGATTATGGCCGATTTGAAAACGTGGCCGGCGTTTCAGTTCTCTGGGACTTGAACAAAGCATTGCTGACTATCGGTTACGATCATTACACCTACATCTCAACCACGTCGGCCTTTGATTATTTAAATCGTAATGCCGAAGAGCTTTCCGGCAGCATGAGCTTCGCGGTAGCATCGACAACCAACATCGGCGTCGAGGGAACGTGGGTTTACACCTACTATGATCAAAATTTTCTGAATGATTCGCATACCTACACGGCGGGAGCATTCGTCGAAACGCAGATTACCAATAATCTTAGGCTGCGCGTGGCCGGTGGCTATCAGTGGATCGATTTCGATCACAATTTTGTAAACTTAAACTTCTTCGGATTCCTTATTCCGTTTCAGGATAAAAAAGATCTGGGAGATTACTACGCCAACATTCTGATTTCGCATCGAATCAATTCAACGCTCAAGCAAACGTTGAGCGCTGGTCACGAGAGCCAGCTCGGGGTTAATTCTAATTACATCACTTTGAATTACATCCGGCATACCGTCTCCTGGAACATCATTCGCAATACGCTCCTCTCCACAGAGTTTTTCTACGAGGATGCAGATGATTCGGGCGGCTTCATCGACGAGCATCTCCACCGTTTTGGCGGCGCTCTTACAGTCGGATATCAGCTAACGCCCCATGTGACGCTGGGCGGGCGCTATCAATACACGCAGAAGGATTCGGATGTGATGCTGCGCGACTACAAACAGAACCGCATCTCTATTGACGGCACTTACAGTTTCTAAAGGCATGAAGCGGGAATGAGATACAGGGTCTATGCAATTACCTTCGCTCTTAGCGTTTGGGTTTCAGTAGCGGGGCACGCACAGAGATACACCCCCGGTTACAGTCAGGACGCGGCCACTCCCGCTCCGCCGCCACCTATCGCGGAGAAGGCGGCTCCGGCCGATCTTCCACCCACCACGAGCACCGTCATGCGGACGAACTCGATGGCTGTTCTGGATGACAAAAAGAAACTTGGGTCAAACGACTACGTCAGTTTTCGCGTGGTCGAAGATCGAGATAACGATTCGCAGCGCTTGCGCGTAAATGACAATGGCGAGCTGGAAGTTCCCTACATCGGTTTGGTCTCGGCACAGGGTCGCACGTGCAAAGAGCTTGCCTACATTATAAAGAGCGCGTTCGAAAAAGAATATTATTATCACGCCACTGTCATTCTCGCGGTCGATCGAGTTAGTGAAAAATCCCGCGGACGCATTTATGTTTACGGCCAGGTAAGAGGACAGGGACCGCAGGACATTCCAGCGGACGAAAGCTATACTGTCAGTAAAGCGGTCATCCGGGCCGGCGGCTTCCTCGACTTTGCAGATAAAAAGAAAGTGAAAGTTACGCGAAAGAATGGCGAAAACTTTGTTGTCGATCTTAAAGATGTCATTGAGCGGGGCCACACCGACAAGGACGTTGTCCTTCAATCGGATGACCAAATCTTTGTTCCGCAGAAGCTGATTAACTATTGATATGGAAGTTCCCGCTCTCGAAAGACCAACGCCAGCCTCCTGGTCGACCTCCTTCATTACGCGACTGCACCGCTACAAGGCACTGTTTCTGCGACGTTGGTGGATTCCAGTATTGACCATCTGCCTCGGTTTGTTTGTCGAGGCCTGGATTATTTTTCAAACGCCGCCCTCGTTCCTGTCCGCGAGCAAAATGATGCTCGCCGGCAAACTGAACATTAGCCAGGGCGCGGTCTACAGCGAAGACAACCAGAACTTTTATGGCACGCAGATTCAGCTCATGCAGAGCACTGAAGTCAAACGAAGCGCTGAAGCGCTGGTTCGTTCGACCCATCCGGAACTGCAACCGGTCAGAGTCGATATCACCGTGGTCCAAAAGCCGCGCACATCGATCTTCGAGCTTCAGGCAATCGGCAGCACGCCAGATTACACGCAGGCATTTTTGAATGCGGTCATGCAGAAGTATCTCGATTTCAAAAAGGGGATGCGCGAAGACCAGGGCCATCAGGTCACGACCGGCATCACCGAACAGTTGATCCAAACCGAAAAAGATCTGCGCAACGCCGAAGACGAGATGCTGGAGTTTCAGAAGCAAAACAACATCGGCTTCATCCAGGAGGAAGGAAACAGCGCCGCAGCTTATCTCGTTCGCTTGAATCGTGAGTACGCCGGTCTCAAAACTCAATACGAGTTACTCACTCTTCTCGACCTCGATCAAAACCTCGATCGCGCCCAGAACAGCAAGCCGGAAGCTTCGCCTGGAGTGGAAAATGGCGAGGACCGAGGCCTCGCCTTTGCCGACGTCGGCCCGGAAGCAGACTATCTAAAGGCAAAACAACAGCTGCAGCTTCTCAAAGCGGAACGCGACACGCTCTCTAAAGATCTCCGTCCCAAGCATCCAAAGATTCTCAAGCTCAATGATGAGATTGATAAGGAAGAAAAACTCATTCAGGTGTTTCGTCAAGACACGGTGGAGAAACTGGAAACGCGCCGCAAATCCATAGGCAAGCAAATGGAAAATCTGCTTTCCAACATCAAGGAATGGGAAGCTAAGGCGCTCGATTTGAGTCAGCGCCTCGCCCAGTTCAATCGCGTTAAGGGCAAAGTCGATCGGCTCAAGACTCTCTATGATCGGCTAACCAACAATTTGAAAGACGTCGACGTATCGCAGGTCGTCGATAGCAGCGATACGGTTTCGATAATGGAAATGGGATCGGGCCCAGTTTCGGTGCGGCCCGGCCTGCTCAAAAGTCTCCTCATTGGATTTGGATGCGGCGCCCTCGCTGGCATCGGCATTTTACTCCTGCTCGATCGCATTGACGATCGCATGGCGTCTTTTGGTGAGTTTCAGCATCACTTCTCCGAAAACGTTCTTGGCCAAATCCCCAAGGAGAAAATCAAAGGCAAAGTGACGTTGCTCCAACCCGATGATGCACGGCATATCTTTGCCGAATCCTATCGCAACGTCAGGTCATCCATATTTTTTATGCCCTACGCAGGACCGCGGCCCAAGACGCTTCTAATCACCAGCGCCGTGCCGAACGAGGGAAAATCGACCGTTTCCGCTAATCTGGCCATTACCATGGCTCTTTCCGGCGCGCGTACTTTGTTGATCGATTGCGATTTGCGTCGCGGCACAATCCGTGAGGCCTTTGGCATTTCCTCGAGAATCGGATTCTCCGAGGTTCTCAAGCAGGAAGTGAACTGGCGCGAAGTGGTCGTTCCGACAGCCTATCCGAATCTTTTCGTTCTCCCGCGCGGGAAAACATTATCGCAACCAAGCGAGCATCTCCTGCGCGATTCGACCGACGCCCTGATCAGGGAGATTTATAATCACTACGATTACATCATCATCGATAGCTCCCCCATTCTGGCCGCCGACGATACGACCAGCCTCGCTCCCAAGATCGACGCCACGCTTTTTGTGGTCCGTCTTTCTTATACCTCAGCGCGTCTCACCAGAAAGGCGCTCGAGCTCCTTTACAATCGCCAGGTCAACGTACCAGGCGTGATCCTGAACTTCGTGGATACTTCGTTGCCCGAGTATTATTACTACCAGTATTCGGAATATTACAACACGCCCACGCCGGCTGGTGAAGGTGAGGCCGTCGGCGCTTCACACCACGAGCAGCCCAGAGAAGTTCAGCCGTCCTAACCAGAGGTTGCGAACGCGGTTTCGTCGCGACACTCTTCCGTGCCGCGCTAGCTTCGATCGACATCTGCGCCTGCACGCCGGTCGCATGCAATGGCTTTTGGCACTTCAACAGCTCATCAAGAACTGAATTAACAGCTGTCTCATGAGCTTCTTCGGTTCCATCACGCCTCCGACACTGGATGAGAGTTCCACACCGTTAATTCGGCGCGCACTCCATCACGCCAAAGTCGTGGGGAGTTTTGCCATGGTGCAGGCGATCGTGCAATTCGTCGGGTTCTTGAGCGGAATCCTTCTCGTTCGTTCGTTGGAGAAACACGAATACGCCTTTTTTACGATCGCCAATACCATGCAAGGCACGATGAATTTGCTCGCCGACATCGGCATTAGCGTCGGCCTAGCCTCCATTGGCGGCCGCGTCTGGCAAGATCGACATCGTTTCGGTCAGCTCATCAACACCGCCCTTGGGCTTAGAAAAAAATTGGGCGCGATCGCGATTCTCGCCGTTACCCCAATTCTGTTTGCTATGCTTGCCAAGAATGGCGCGTCTCTTTCCTACGCCGCGCTCCTGATCGCGTTAGTACTGGTTAGCGTCTTGGTCGAATTATCAATAGGAGTTTTTGGAGTCGTGCCGCGATTGCGTTCCGACATCACCGTCATTCAGCGGATCGACCTTACCGGCGCAATCATCCGGCTCTTGCTTTTGGTCGGACTGGCTTTTGTCTTTTTAAATGCCGGCGTCGCCGTCGCTGTTGCCAGTGCCACGCTGCTGCTGCAATACACCCTGCTCAGTCGTTACTCCTCGAAAGTGGTCGACTTAGGTGCGCCCGAAAATGCGCAAGATCGACAAGCAATCGTAAAACTAATCAAACACCTCGCCGCCAATGCCGTTTTTTACTGTTTACAGGGTCAGATAACGATCTTCCTCATCAGCTTTTTTGGACACCGCGCCAGCGCGGTGGCGGAAGTTGGAGCCCTCGGCCGGCTTGCCATGATTTTCGCCGTCTTCACCAATCTTCTTACAAACGTCTTTGCTCCGGCATTTGCCCGTTGCCATGACCTGCACAAACTTCGCCGGCTTTATGTGGGTATCATCGGCGTCGTGACTGGCTTTAGCTTGGTCGTTATCATCGGCGCCGCTTCTTTCCCCAGTGAATTCCTTTTCGTTCTCGGAAACAAATACGCGCATCTCCATCGCGAGCTGCTTTTGATGGTCGGGGGCGCGGTCCTTTCCGCACTTACGGGAACATTTTGGGCGCTGAATGCTTCCAAGGCCTGGG
>JBEEGY010000222.1:0-3829 GCA_041167145.1 Verrucomicrobiota bacterium | reverse complement strand
GCCGCACGACGTCCGGCACTTTTTTCTGGAGGTCCACCCAATCGAGCGGCGCTTTTGTGTCCTTGTCCTGCGTCAACGCGCGCGGCGCATTGTAAGCCGGATCGCCGCCGAAAATGAAAAGCTGCTTCACTCGCCCTGCGTTTATGTCCAGCGCAAGTTGGATGATGCTGTTGGTCTTTGGCGTGCGCGCGAATTCGCGCACCAGTAGCGTGGTCCCTAAATTCTTCAGCGCCGAATTCATGGCGTAGGCCAGAAATTGGACCACGACCGGTTGATGCGAGCCGGCTAGGACGAGACTCGCGCCGGGCTTCGAGATGAGGTCGTTGGCTACTTCGTTCAACCAATCGTCCTGGAACTTTTGAACGGACTCTTCTTCCGGCGTCTTCGCCCCTGGGCCTCCGAACGGCTTCAGCGTCGCGATCGTGGAAAACAAACCAGCGTCCTTCGTAATCGCGGCGATCTTTCCCGCGAGCGAGAGTGCCACCTCCGGGATATCGCTCGCCGGACAACGCAGACGATGGTCCGCCATCGCGCCGGTGAGCGTGTAGCGGTTCTCGACTACGTAAAGCCGGTTCATCGAATCCTTCGCGGCGCTGACGCGGCGGCGGGAAGAAAAAGCGCGGACCGCGGCGATATCGCCGTCGCCGCAATCAAGAAAATCGTTGTCGAGCGTGAGGACCACGTCGGCGCGCTCGAGCCGGGGGACGAGCCGCACATTTTGCCCGAAGCTCATTTCCGTGGCGAAACTCTGCGCTTCGGTCAGCAGCGGATCGTAAACCGCCCAGCGCATTTTCGGAAAAGTCTTTTGCAACTCCGTGCGCAACCGTTCGCGGGTGGGCGAATGCACTTCCTCCACCAGGAAGGCCAGACCTGCGCCGCCATCGGCCGCGATCTGCGAGCGCAGCTCCCCGAGATATTTCTCAAAGGCCGCCCGATCGCGGGTCTCGAAGTTTTCCTTCTTCTTGCCGCCTTCTTCTTTCTCGCCTTTTTCGACGAAGCGCTTCGAGCGCGCCGGATCGTAGAGATCGAGAATGGACGCTTGCGCAAAGGCGTCCGTCGCGCCGCCGCTCGCGGGATGAAGCGGGTTGCCGTCGATTTTCGTCGGCCGTCCATCGTGCGTGGTGACGACGAGAGGAATTGCACCGGTCCGGCGCGGCATGGCCGTCGCATAAAACAGCGCCTTGCCTGGAATGGCCCACTCGACGCTTTTCGTGAATGGGACGAGGTGCGCTTCCGGCCGGCGACAACTCGTTAGGCCAAAGCCCGCCAGCGCCATCGACGCGCCCATCAATTTCAAAAATCCCCGGCGCGACCACTCGTCGCCTTCGAGCTGGGCCGCGCCCGCGGGAAATTCCCGTTCGAGCCAGCCGCGAAATTCCGGCGTATCGCTCAGCTCTCCGAGACTGCGCCAGTACCGCTTCCCGGTCAGTTGCTCAGGTGGATGTTCGAGGACGCGCTTCATCGGTGGCACCCCTGGCAGTTAAGCGGCGGCTGAATATTCCAGCGCTCCTTCAAAGTCTGGCCGATCTCCTGTTGCGTGAGCTTCTGCTTCTTGGACCAATCGTCTTTCACCTCGGCCGGTTGTCCGTATTTCGCGACGAAGGCAGAGACATCTTCCTGTTCCGGTTTCCAATCCAGATTCGTGATCTGGGTCTCGGGCCGCAGGAAATTTTCCGGATGCCGATGACACTCGAGACACCAAGCCATGCTGTGGGCCTTCGCGTGATAAACGACTGGCATGTGGTTGACCTGGCCGTGGCAGCTCGCGCAACTGATGCCGCGATTCACATGGGCCGCGTGATTGTAATAAACGTAGTCGGGCGTGCGATGCAGTTGGACCCACTCGACCGGCTGTCCCGTTTTCCAGCTCGCGCGCACGGGCTCTAATTTCGGGTTGTCCTTCTGCACCTGAGTGTGACACGCCATGCACGTTTGCGTGTTCGGCAGATTCGAATGCGCGGCCACGTCGACAAAACTGTGGCAGTAACGGCAATCCATTCCGAGCTGCGACACATGCAGATCGTGCGGGAATGGCACCGGCTGGACCGGCTGATAACCGATGCGCGTATATTTCGGCGTGATGTAATACCAGGTCCCCGCGGTCAGGCCGGCCACGATGAATGTGCCGCAGATCGAAATCTTCAGCGGCAGCCAATTGGACCAGCGTGGAAAGAAATTCGCCATAGCGCTGAGCGAACTGTGATTCCCCGAAGGGCCAGCCGCCAAGATAAAAACGGCGCAAACTTGTGGTTAGGATGTGCGGCGCTCAGAGGTCGGTGAAGTTAAGGTTGATCGCCGCGACACAGCGAGAGGTCACGACTCTATAAATCGACATCGGCTTGGCAAAAGAAAATTGAAAATTTGTACCCATTTCGTTTCTCCGCCGGCAAACGCGCCCTTCTTATCTTGATACGAAGAAGCGGCGCTCAAGCAAAACCGTAAAAACAAATTTTTCCCGCGGACTGAAACTGAGACGAACGGCTCGACGTTCGCGCCGCCACCGGCAAGGTTAGAGCAGTGACCGCTGCACGATTGTTCGCGTTGTTGATCGCTCTCTGCTCCGCCTGGCCGGTCGCGTTAAATGCTGAAACGGCGGAAACCGTTTTCATTAACGGCAATATTTATACCGGGAATGATCGCGCGTCGCGGGCGGAAGCGATCGCGGTGAAAGCGGGGCGGATTATTTTCGTCGGCTCAAATGCAAACGCGAAAAGTTTTCAGAAGGACACGACGCGCGTGGTCGATCTCACCGGGAAAACGGTTGTCCCCGGCCTGACTGATTCGCATTGCCACATCTTCGGCATTGGCGAGCGCGAGATGCGATTGAACCTGGAAGGCACAAATTCACTCGACCAGTTTCTGCGGGAAGTGGAGATCGAGCAAAGCCGCACCGGGGCTGGCAAGTGGATTGTGGGCCGCGGCTGGATTCAAACATTCTGGAAACCGCCTCAGTTTCCCACGCGACAAGATCTCGATAAGATCACTCCACACAATCCGGTCTTTTTAACGCGTGCAGATGGTCACGCTGCTGTGGTGAACTCGGCTGCGCTGAAGCTTGCCGGAGTCGCACGCGACACGCCGAATCCCTTCGGGGGACAAATTCTTAAAGACAAAGCAACCGGCGAACCTACCGGCATGCTCCTGGATAAGGCAATGGATCTGGTTACAAAAGTAATTCCGCCGCCAACTCAGGCGGAGCGCGAACAAGCCTTCGTCAGCGGAATCGAACGGGAAATGAAACTCGGTTGGTGCGAAATCCAAAACGCGGGCAGCCACGAGGAAGATGTCGATCTTATGAAGAATCAGTTCGACGCGGGCAAGGTGAAGATTCGGATGATCAATTGCATTTACGGTCCCGGACGAGAGGCCGAAGATTTCTTGCGCGCAGGACCAACTATCGATGCGTACGACCATCGCTTTACCCAGCGCACCATCAAGGTTGTGTTCGATGGCGCGCTCGGTTCGCGCGGCGCGGCCTTGCTCAAACCGTACAGCGATGCGCCGGAGACTTCCGGTTATCTCACCGAGAAACCGCAAGAATTAAAACCGATGTTCGAGGAAGCGTTGCGTCGCGGCATTCAAGTCGAGACGCACGCCATCGGCGATCGCGCTAACCGTACGATTCTCGATCTTTACGAAGCTGCACTCAAGGCTGTTCCGGCCGAGCAACGAAAAATTCGCGAACCGCGCTGGCGCGTCGAGCACGCGCAGATTGTCGATCTTGCTGATCTTCCACGGTTCGCAAAACTCGGAGTTATTCCGTCAATGCAACCGTCGCACGCCATCAGTGATTTATTTTTTGCGCCGGCGCGACTCGGTATGGATCGAC
>JBEEGY010000221.1:0-3509 GCA_041167145.1 Verrucomicrobiota bacterium | reverse complement strand
CGCTGACCAATATGGGCCTCGGCGACAAAGCCGCCGCGTTGGCTCTCGCGGAGCGGGCGATGGCAGTGGTCCCGCTCGAGAAAGACGCGATGGATGGTCCCCTTCCGATCGAGATCCTGGCGCGGGTAACGGCGCAGGTAGAAAACCCCGACCGCGCCATCGACGCTTTACAGCAGCTACTCTCGGTTCCCTACGAGGGCGCACTCGCTTCAAACGTGCCGCTCACTCCTGCGCTGCTCCGGCTCGATCCCATGTTCGACCCGCTCCGGAATGATCCGCGCTTCCAAAAACTTGTCGCCTCGCTCGCGCCGAAATGAGGCTCGTTAACGCAACCGCCTCCAGATAGAGTCCCTCATGCCGACCGAACATTCCGCAGACGTGAAGTTCGACATCGGGCATGTCTTGTTCATCGACATTGTCGGTTACTCGAAAGGGTTGATTAGCGAGCAGAGCGAGTCGCTCCAAAAGCTGAAGGAGATCGTGCGCGGGACGGAGCAGTTCCGGATCGCCGAAGCGGAAGGCAAACTACTTCGCCTGGCCACAGGAGACGGGGGCGCACTTGTTTTTCGCAACAGTCCCGAAGCGCCAGTCTTGTGCGCAATCGAAATCATGGAGGCGCTTCAGAAACATCCCGGGTCGAGAGAAAAGCCTCAGTTGAGGCTGCGCATGGGCATTCACAGCGGTCCGGTGAATGAAATCAGCGATCTTAATGAGCAGGCTAACATTGCCGGCGCGGGCATCAACATCGCGCAGCGAGTGATGGATTGCGGTGACGCTGGTCATATCCTTCTTTCCCGCCACGTCGCGGAAGACCTTGAGCACTATCCGCGCTGGCAAGCGCACCTGCACGAGCTGGGCGAGTGCGAGGTAAAACACGGTGTCCGTATTTCGGTGGTCAATCTTTACAACGACGAGGTCGGCAATCCCGCTGTGCCGGAGAAATTCAGAAAAGCGCCGGAAGTCGCTTCGCCCGCTCAACCAACACCGACAAGGTCAACTAAGTCTTCCCTTGTTCTTGGAATCATTTCTTTAGCGACGCTGGCCATCCTTGGTGTTTTCTTCGGGCCGAGGTTCTTCCGCGCGCGTGAGCAAGCGGCGCCGACAAACACAACCCAGTCTAACGACTCTTCGACAACCCCGGCCTCGGCCAAAAGCATTGCCGTGCTTCCCTTCGACAATCTGAGCAGTGACAAAGAGAATGCCTACTTTGCCGAAGGCATTCAGGATGAAATTCTGACACGGCTCGCCAAGATCGCCGAACTCAAAGTGATCTCGCGTACTTCCACGCAAAAATACAAGAGCGTCCCGGATAATTTGCGCGAGGTAGGCAAACAGTTAGGCGTCGCCAATTTGTTGGAAGGTAGCGTGCAGAAAATCGCCAATGCCGTGCATGTGAATGTCCAGCTCATCCGCGCTGCTAACGACGAACATCTCTGGGCCGAAAGCTACAATCGCAAGCTGGATGATGTCTTTGGCGTCGAAGGCGAAGTGGCCGGCGCGATCGCCGACCAACTGAATGCCAAGCTGAGCGGCACTGAAAAACAGGAACTGGCGGCCAAGCCGACAAATAATGCCGAGGCCTACGATGCCTACTTGCATGGCCTCGCCTTTTTCGAACGGCCGGATATTCTCACCACCGATTTCAAGAGCGCTGTCGAATCTTTTGAGACCGCGGTGCGTCTCGATCCCAATTTTGCCCTCGCCTGGGCGCGACTGTCGCACGCCCAGACCTATATTTTTTGGGGCGACGATGCTTCAGCGGCGCGTCGCGCCGCTGCGCAGGAGGCCTTGCAAAAGGCGCTACAGTTACAACCGAACCTGATCGAGACCCAACTGGCGGAAGCTTACTTTCACTATTTGACGGAACGCGACTACGATCGCGCCCGCCACATTTTCGAAGAAGTCCGTCTCAAATCGCCTAACGACTCGCAGGCTCCACTTGCGCTTGCGCTGATCGCCCGACGTCAGGGACATTGGGATGAAAGTCTGGCGCGTTTCCATGAGGCGATCGAGCTTGATCCGCGCAATCTCAGGTCGTTGATGTGGATCTCTGATACTTATGCGGCACTCCGGCAGTTCCCTGCGGCGCTTAAGTTTATTGATCGAGCCCTGGACTTAGCTCCGACGGACAACGCAGCGATCGCGCGGAAGGCATCAATCTACCAGGCGATGGGTCAGTTAGAACAGGCGGATGCGGTTCTGGTCAAGATGCGCATCGATACCGTTGAAGCGCAAACGGTTGGCCCGGTCGTTGGTCAATTGACGTTGCAACACCGTTATCCCGCCGCCATCGCGCTGCTTCAGTCCTCTCTCGCGAAACTGAGACCATCCCAAACCTCTGATCGCGCCCAGATATTGTTTTATCTTGGAGAACTTCAGCGATTCGCGGGTGACGCGGCGAACGCAAGAAAGAATTACTTGCTGAGCCGCGAACTACTGGAAGCGGCGTTGCATTCTCAACCCGACAACGCGGACGTTATTTCCGGTCTGGCACAGGTAGACGCTGGCTTGGGAGAAAGAGACGCCGCGATGAGAGAGGCGGAGCGTGCCATGGAATTGCTGCCCGCCTCAAAAGACGCCATGACCGGCCCTTACTACGAGGTCGTCCTGGCGACGGTGCTCGCGCGCTTCGGTGAAAAAGACCGGGCGATCGCAATTTTGGAGCACCTATTGACCGTGCCCTACCATGCCTTGGGGGGCGGCATCACACCAGCGTTGCTGCGCCTCGATCCAACTTGGGATAGCCTCCGCGACGATCCACGCTTCCAAAAACTCGTCGCCTCGCGCGCGCCGAACGAAGTGAAGCCATAAATCAAATTTGGTTGGATGAGTGAATCTTTTTGCTGGGGAGCGCACGCGCCTCGCGTGCCGGTTTCGGCGCCTCGCCGAAACAATCTTTCCACTAGAATTTGTTTTTGGTGTTTATCGGAGTAGCGAAAAAGTTCGCGATGGCGGGTCGCCATCGCCCGCACGCGAGGCGCGTGCGCTCCCCGAACCTAGGGCGTCGGAATTGCGCTCGGTTCCACTTCGGGCTCGCTCGGCGAAACCATCGGCAACAGTGAAGGCGTTGACGTCGGCAAGGGCGTGAGCAACGCACCGCTCTTTGTTGTGAGCACGCCTCCGGAAAGCGTGATGTCTTCGACAAAGTAAAGTGGGCCTTTGCGAAGATCGACATCTTTCGCGTCGCTCTCTGTCGATCTTCGATAGAAGCGTTCCATTTCATCGAGATGAAACGGCCGCGCGCCGCGCCGGCCAAACACAACCGTTTGTCCGCCGGTTTCGTCGACCACGCGATCGCGCTCCAATCCGCGCGAAACACAGATCACTTCACCTTTCGTGTGGTGCGTTGCGATCAACTTCGGATTCGGCCGGGGACTGAATCCCTGCGCACCGGCAACCGTATCCGGCGAAATCAACTGCACGACACGCAATCCATTCTTGCCGTCAGCGACAAGCGCGAATTGCGAAGCACTCACGCTCCCGACCTGCACGGCGCGCGTGTCGTTCAG
>JBEEGY010000220.1:0-12090 GCA_041167145.1 Verrucomicrobiota bacterium | reverse complement strand
CGGTCAATCTCCGGCGGTGCCCGGCATTAAGAAATATGACGTTTCAACGTCCACAGCGACGGTTCTTCAGACTGTTAGCCAATCTGGAGATCTAGGGGACATTACCATTAGCCACAATGGAGAGTTGCTCTGTTTTTGGACCTCAGCGGCTGTCAATTCGCGAAATCTCACGAATGAATTCTCTACCAGTAACATAGCCCAATCTTTAGGACGCCTCGATTACCAAGATAGGAATTCGGAGTATGCAATTTTTGCTCAAGACGATTCACTAATTTTTCAGCTGGTATCGACGATTGGAAGCTTCTCGAACATCGCTATTTTTGATTCCACGACCCGACAGGTTGTCCGCGCGATCACTTTGCCTCCCGTAACCAATGGATACGGACACTTGGCGGTAGATCACACGAATTCTTACATAATTGTTTGTGCAGGATATGGCGGGCAGCCAAACATGTCGTTTTACCCGATCCGTATTCCCACCCCGCCAGCTCCACCGCACAGCTTGGTCAACGTTTCCACGCGAACGTTTGTTGAAACCGGCGACAACCTGGAGATCGGCGGATTTATCCTTCAGGGTAATCAGCCCAAGAAGGTCGTGGTCCGTGCGATTGCTCCTTCCTTAGCTCAGTATGGGCTGCCGGCCATGAGTGATCCAGTTCTGGAATTGCATGATTCGACGGGCGCAATCGTCGCCACGAATGACAATTGGAACTCACATCGCTTAGATGTGCTTTCGACAGGCCTTGCCCCGAACGACGAGCATGAAGCCGTAATTGTCGCGACGCTCTCTCCGGGGAGTTATACCGCTGTACTGAGCGGACTGAACGGAGCGACGGGAACGGCCTTATGTGAAATATACGATGTCGATCCAACCAATTCGCGGATCGCCAACATTTCCACACGCTCGAATGTCGGGACCGGTAACGACGTCATGATTGCCGGCTTCATCATTGGCGGCGATCAGCCAACCAAAGTGATGGCGCGCGCCATCGGACCATCTCTAACGCAATACGGAGTGAACGGCGCGCTGGCCGATCCGACTTTGGAATTGCACGACGGCAGCGGAAACCTGATTTACCAAAACGACGATTGGCAAACCGATCAGCAGGCGATCGCGAGTACCGGTCTGGCCCCGAGCGACGTTCATGAGTCGGCCATCGTGCAAACGCTTCAACCGGGTAATTACACGGCAATTGTGCGCGGCAAGAATAGCTCGACCGGCGTCGCACTCGTCGAAGTTTACAACCTCGAATCAAACTAGCCTGACAATTTCGAATTGTGTGGAGTTAGCGTGGGGCTTACGTTGACACTGATACGACGAGACGCAATTCACGCGTCGAGCTACACCTGGAGGCAAGAACCATGAGCACCGCCACTGTCGAACCAAAGAAAAGCGAAACGAAGCTGAGTCAACTCGAGCAGCTCAAGAAATTCACGATCGTTGTCGCGGACACGGGCGACTTCGAATCGATCAAGGATTATAAGCCGCAGGACGCGACGACTAATCCCAGTCTGATTTATGCCGCGACGCAAAAGGATAAGTATGTGCATTTGCTCGACGAGGTAATTGCCGATCGCAAAAACTCCGGGCTGAGCGGCGCTGGGCAGATTGAAGACATTATCGAGCATTTACTGGTAAAATTCGGGTGTGAAATTCTGAAGATCGTGCCGGGACGCGTCTCGACCGAAACGGATGCGCGCTACTCGTTTGATACCGAAGGCTCGATCAGTAAGGCACGGCAGTTGATCAAGCTTTACGAAGAGCGAAAGATTCCGCGCGAACGCGTGCTGATCAAAATTGCATCGACCTGGGAGGGCATTAACGCCGCTGAACAGCTTCAAAAGGAAGGAATCAAATGCAATTTAACACTGATGTTTTCGCTGCCGCAGGCGGTGCGCTGCGCGGAAGCGAAGGTGCAATTGATTTCGCCTTTCGTCGGCCGGATTTACGATTGGTATAAAGCGCACGAGAAACGTGATTACACAGGGCCGGAAGATCCCGGCGTGCAGTCAGTGCAGGAAATCTACACGTATTATAAGAAGTTTGGTTACCCGACTGAAGTGATGGGTGCGAGCTTCCGCAACGTCAGTCAAATTCTCGAGCTGGCCGGATGTGATGCGCTCACTATCAGTCCCGAATTGATGAAAGAGCTTTCCGAATCGACCGATCCGGTTGAGCGGAAGCTCGATCCGGAAAAGTCGAAAGCAGCCAAGATCGACAAATTGGATTTAGATGAGAAGAAGTTTCGCTGGCTGCTAAATGAGAACGCGATGGCGACAGAGAAACTTTCCGAAGGGATTCGCAAATTTGCGGCCGATATTGTGAAGCTGGAGAAGGTCGTCGCGAGCAGACTAAAGAGTTAACTGCGGATTGCGCGGATCAAGACGGATAGCTGAATTTGCACAGCAGCGCGTTGGTCCTTCTCTCTTGGGTGCTTATTTTCCTATCCGCGACATCCGCGTTAAAGACTTTTCGTGTTCAACGTCGTTTTGATTGAGCCGGAGATTCCGCCGAACACCGGCAACGTGGGAAGACTCTGTCTTGCGACGCGTTCGACCCTGCATTTGGTGAAGCCGCTCGGTTTTTCCCTCGACAATCGGCAACTGAAACGCGCCGGGCTCGATTATTGGGACGATGTCGATCTTAAGACGTGGGATTCGTTTGCCGAATTGCAGGGCGCGCAAGCGGCGGACATGCGTTACTTTTTTCTGACTACGAAAACGAAACGGGCCTATTACGACGTGAAATTTGCGCCCGGCGATTTTCTCGTCTTCGGACGCGAAACGAAAGGGCTGCCGGAGAGTTTGCTGGCGGAGAAGATCGACAATTGCATCACCATTCCGATGCACGGTGCACGGAGTTTGAATCTGGCCACAGCCGTGGCGATTGTGCTTTTCGAAGCGGTGCGCCAACAAAGATAACAGTGTTTTCTGGGAGGGCGTTTCTGCGAAACAGGTTAATCCGTTCGGCGTCTGACATTAACGCCCTGCAATTTCATCGCGTGGGTAGGCTTTTGCAGCCACATAAGCTTCATCGAGACCGATAGTTAACGACGTTGAATAATTGGACCCTCGCCCTTGTCTAACTTTGTAACGGAAAATTAGGGGAAAACTATGAAAGCAATTATCTATTCAATATGTATCGGAACTCTTGCCCTCGCGGGTAGCGCGTGGGGCGAGGAAATCAAAGGCAATGCCAAGGCGAAGGTATCGTCGCGTGGTGCGCCGGCTGTGCGGAACGTAGCGCCCAGGAGTTATGGACATGCGCCCAGTAACGTCGGCCAGGTAAATAAGCGGAGCTTTTCGGCAACGCGGGTTGATCAGCCCAGCTACACCGCGAGCCACAATGCAATCGTGCGACCGCACACGACAAATCTAAATTCGAACGCACGCGTGCTAGGAAGTCAGCAGAACTTCGGAAGCAACAATAACCTTCGAGCTGGTAATTACGTTGCGACAAATCGTGGGAGAGGCTTCAACGATCGTAATCGAAACCTCAACGTTGGCGCAGGCAACAACGTAGCGATTAATCGCGACCGAAACTTTGGGGTCAATCACCAAGGCAACGTCGCGGTCACGAACAACTGGCGTGGCCAGCAATTTAGCGGTCAAAACTATTCCGCATTCCGCAATTATTCGCGGACATACCACGAGCGCTCTTGGTGGAGGAGCCATTACCCGCGGATTAGCTTTTACTTCGGCGCGCCGTACTACTGGGACGCCGGCTATTGGTACCCGGCCTGGGGCTACTATCCGGACTACGCATATGGGTACGACGGACCGATCTACGGATACAACGGCTTGGCGCCAGATCAGGTAGTTGCAGATGTGCAGACGCAGCTGCAGCGCGACGGCTATTATTCCGGCCCGATCGATGGTGTTCTCGGACCGATGACTCGGCAGGCCATCACAGCTTTTCAAGCTGATAACGGACTGGCGATTACTTCGGCTATCGACGAGCCAACCCTGTCTACATTGGGCTTGGGTTAAGGAAATCGACACGCAACTTTGGAGCCGCATGAGGAGTTTAATCATGCGGCTCCTTCTTTTATCGGGGTGGCATCCGGCGAGGGGGGATATTTCGTTGAATAAGTAGAGGTTGCGCAAAGTCTAAACAAACTCAGGAAGCAAATTATCATTATGAAAAATCTCTTAGTTTTAACATTATGTCTCGCGCTGACCGGCTTGGTCCGAGCAGAGCAGGACAACAGCAATAACAAGGGTAAAGGAAAGAAGCAGACGACCCAGGCGGTGACGGCGAAGTCGCAAGTCCCGCAGGTCCCGAAGCACAATGTCTCGACCCCGAACAACCTTCGGGTGCGGTCGAACACGCCGCTTCAATCCAGCGGCGATGTGAATGGCGGAAAGTACAAGAAGCTAAAGGGGAGCCAAAACGCAGGGGCCACGGTGCAATCCAAAGCTCAACTCCAGTCAAACGCTAAGTTAAACGCGAGCACAAAACCCTGGAAGGTCCAGAAGCTCGCGATTCAAAAGAACACGAACATCAGTCCCGTCCACTTCAATGGTGGCGCACATATCGCAGGCAGCCAGAATTGGCAGGGCTCCAATTACAACGCGTTCCGGCTTTACACGTCGCAAAGCCACAACCAAATCTGGTGGAGGAGTCATTATCCCCGCATCATCCTGGTGGGTGGGGGATATTACTATTGGGACAATGGTTGGTGGTACCCAGCCTGGGGTTATGACCCATCGTACCAATTCTACGCCTATGACGGCCCGATCTACGGTTATAATAGCTTGCCGCCGGATCAGGTGATCGCAAACGTCCAGGCCGCCTTGCAACGTGATGGATATTATCACGGGGGTGTCGATGGCATGCTCGGACCGCTAACACGCGACGCTCTCGCTCGATACCAAGCGGATCACGGTTTGTACGTAACGCAGGCGATCGATCGCCCGACTTTGTCCTCACTCGGAATGTCGTAACAACTTAAACTTCAACTACGAAACGCCGCCGGGCATCCGCTCGGCGGCGTTTTTGCGTTCAGCCAAAGTGTCGATCCATTTGACTATCCCTCAGCGCAGGTTTTTTGCCGGAGTTGGCGAAGGCTATAACAAGTCGCGCTTAGCTTTTCGCCACTGATTCCAGCTCCGGCACGATTAGTTTTTGTAACGACGGGATGCCTTATGCCGATCAATGGCACGATTTCTTTATTCCGTGTGCCTTGCTTGCTCGGAAGCTCTTCTCCAGTCTATTTATGGGTCGCGCGCGTGTTGCGTGAGACAAGCTGCTTAACTCATGCCGACGCAATCGAACAATCCGCAACTTGTCGCACGAGATCTGGTTCGCTCTTTCCGGATCGGTTCGCGCCGGATTGAAGTGTTGCGCGGTATCTCCATGGAAGTGACGCAGGGCGAAGCGGTCTTTCTTTGCGGCGCCTCCGGCGCGGGAAAGACCACATTACTGTACACGCTCGCCGGATTGGAACGGCCGGAATCCGGCACAGTCGAATTCGAAGGATGTCGCCTTTACAACGGCAGCTCATATGGGCAGGCGCGGCTGCGCAACGAGAAGATGGGTTTTGTTTTTCAGGGATATTTTTTGCTGCCCGAACTTACGGCCCTGGAAAATGTTTCTTTGCCGGCCCTGATCGGGGGAAGATCGACAATCGAAACGGCGCAGGAGAGTTTGCGCGCGGTTGGTTTGGGCGAGCGCATGCATCATTTGCCGGCAGAACTCTCCGGCGGCGAACAGCAACGCGTGGCGATTGCGCGCGCGTTGACGAACGACCCTGACATTATTTTCGCCGATGAACCGACCGGCAATCTCGATTCCAAAACCGGAGATGCGATTGTCGATCTTTTACTCGGCATTGCTCGCGACCGGAAAAAGACGTTACTGGTCGTGACGCACGACACACGCCTGGCTGCACGTGGCGATCGGCAATTGCACATTGCCGACGGCCTGCTTCAATAATGTAAGTTAATCTTTGCTTGAATTGCGTTGTGAACGACCGAGATTTTTCTCGGCATTATGAAAACCACTGACGTTAGCGGGATGGTGTTGGACGAACCACAAAAACACGAGGCGATTGAAAAGGCCGCTGTGAAACCAGCGGTGGATTCGCGCCCAACGGCGAAGTCTGCGGTCAAGGACACGATGATCTACATTGATGGGAAATTTTATCCGCAGGCTGATGCGAAAATTTCTGTATTCGACCATGGTCTGCTTTACGGCGACGGAATTTTCGAGGGTATTCGATTTTACAACGGCCGCGTTTTTCGGCTGGAAGAACATCTGGATCGATTGTGGGATTCGGCGCGTTCGATTTGTCTCGAGATCCCGATGACCAAAACCGAAATGACGGAGGCGCTCCTCGAAACCATCCGGCAAAACGATCTGCGCGATGGTTACATTCGTCAGATCGTTACGCGCGGCGTTGGTAACCTGGGCCTTAATCCGGCACAATGCGAACGCCCGAGTGTCATTATCATCGCGACAACGATCGCCCTTTATGCGGAGTCGCTTTATCAAAAGGGTCTGACTGTGGTTACGGTTCCGACTCGGAGGACAAACCCGAGCGCGCTCAACCCAGCGGTCAAATCGCTTAACTATCTGAACAACGTCATGGCGCGGATCGAGGCGAACCTGGCCGGCGCGGATGAAGCACTCATGTTGAACGACGCGGGCAACGTGGCCGAATGCACGGCCGACAATGTGTTTGTGATTAAACGGGGCCACATTTTCACACCGCCCATCACTGCTGGAGCTTTGCGCGGGATAACGCGCTCAGTGGTTTTTGAAATCGCCGCTGAACTCGGCATCAAGATCACCGACGCGGACATTACGCGACACGATGTTTTCATCGCGGACGAATGTTTCCTGACCGGCACAGCTGCGGAAATTATACCGGTGATCAAAGCCGACGGACGGCCGATTGGAAATGGCAAGCCCGGACCGATCAGTGCGCGCATGATTGCGCGGTTTCGAGAGTTGACCCGCGACAGTGGCACGGAGATTTATTCCTAAGATCGACATCGGCGCAGAAGGTGCTCACGAAAGTTTCGGCTTGAATGTTCTGGGCGATTAGAGGTCTAACCTACAGAAATGTTGTGCGACGTTTGCAAATGCAATGATGCAACTGTCTTCCTGACGCAAATCCTGGAAGGCAAGATGCAGAAGGTGAATCTGTGCGATGCCTGCTCGAAGGAAAAAGGGGTTCAGGATCCAACCGGGTTCGCGCTGGCCGACCTTCTCCTTGGCATCGGTGCGGCCGAGGAAATCGAAAAGGGCGCTCCGACGCAGAAATGTCCGGTGTGCGGTTTCACGCAGGCGGATTTTAAGAAGACCGGGCGTCTCGGATGCAGCGTTTGCTACGCCACATTTGCCGAAGGCTTGAATACTTTATTGAAAGCGATGCACAAAGGAACCGAACACGTCGGCAAGTTGCCGCAGCGCGCGCATCGCGCCGTCGAGCTGAGCGATCGCATGCGCAGCTTGACCGAAAGCCTGCAAAAGGCGGTCGCGGCAGAAAATTACGAAACGGCCGCGTCATTGCGCGATCAGATCAAACAACTGGAAACCCAGATCGCGACTTAGCCGTGAAATTTTCAAACGTTATGTCCACCGGCGGCGAATGGCTGCGTGGTGAAGGGCCGCATCACCAGATCGTGATCAGTAGCCGCGTGCGACTGGCCCGTAACCTGCGCAGCCGCGCCTTCCCGGGTTGGGCGAAGAAAGCGGAGCGCACCGCGATTCTCGATCTTATCAGGCCGCGAGTAGAGGAATTGCCGGAAATGCAGGATTCGTTTTCAGAAATGCTGCAGGACCTTTCTGCGATTGAGAAGCAAGTGTTGGTGGAGCGACATTTGATTAGTCGCGAGCATGCCGCCAAGGGCGTGGGCAGCGCCATCGTCATGAATCGCCGCCAAACCCTAAGCGTGATGATCAACGAAGAAGATCATTTGCGCATGCAATCGATCCGGTCGGGTTTGCAATTGAAACAAGCCTTCAAGCTTGTGGACAAGATCGACAGTGCGATCGAGAGCAAACTCGAGTTCGCTTACGATCAGCGCCTCGGATATTTGACCGCGTGCCCCACCAATGTCGGCACCGGCATGCGCGCCTCGGCCATGTTGCATTTGCCGGGTCTTGTCCTGAGCGAGTTGATAAATCAAGTCATCCAGGCGGTGAGCAAGATTGGCTTGGCCGTGCGCGGGCTATACGGGGAGGGGACTGAGGCGATGGGCAATCTGTTCCAGATTTCGAATCAAACCACACTCGGTGAGAAGGAAGATGAGATCATCAGCCGCTTGAGCAAGGTCATCGAAACGATCATCGAGAAGGAACACGACGCGCGACAGGTCTTGATCCAGAAAAAATCGAACACTTTATGGGATCAGATCGGTCGCGCATACGGTGTGCTTACATACGCTCACGCCATGACGTCGAAAGAAGCGCTCAATCTCCTCTCGATCATCAAACTCGGTGTTGATCTGGGCGCGTTTCCGGAGGATCGGCGATTGCCCATCGACGAACTGTTCATCGACACGCAGCCGGCGCACTTGCAACGGAGCTCGCAGCAAAAGCTGAACGCCGAGGAACGCGATCACCTGCGCGCGCAAATTATCCGCGAGCGTTTGAAACTCTTCCCTAAACCTGATATTAGTAAACTGGTGAGGGAGTCGAACGACGAGGCGGCTTCGGAGCCGTCCAACAATGAATAACTTTACTCCCCGCGCTCAACAGGTCCTGGCTCTGGCCCGCAAGGAAGCCGACCGGTTCAATCACAACTACGTCGGCACCGAGCATCTCTTGCTCGGTTTGATCAAGCTTGGCCAGGGTGTGGCGGTGAACGTTCTTCAAAAGATGGGTCTCGATCTCGAGACGGTCCGCATGGAAGTGGAAAAGCAGGTCGGCTCCGGCCCAGAAACAAAAATGGTCGGCAACATTCCCTACACTCCGCGCGTGAAAAAAGTTTTAGCACTAGCCGGCAAGGAAGCCAAGGCCCTGAATCATTCCTATGTCGGCACCGAGCACATTCTCCTCGGGCTTTTGCGTGAAGGTGAAGGCGTGGCCGCGCGCGTCCTGAAAAGCCTCGAGGTCGATATAGAGCGGACCCGCAACGAGATCCTCAAGGAGCTCGATCCGAACTTCACCCCGCCGGAAGCCGATGAGGGCGGCGGGGCGCCGGAAGGAGCGGCTTCGCGAAAAGATGTTAAGACTCCAGCGCTTCGCGCATTTGGCCGCGATCTAACCGAGCTGGCTAAGAAAGGCGAGCTCGATCCGGTGATTGGACGTCATAATGAAATTGAGCGCGTCATTCAGGTGCTTTGCCGTCGGACGAAAAACAATCCGGTGTTGCTCGGTGAAGCCGGTGTGGGCAAAACCGCGATCGCGGAAGGTTTGGCGCAGGAAATTGCCAACGGCAATGTCCCCGAACTATTGCGCGATAAGCGCGTGGTTACGCTCGATCTGGCGTTGATGGTCGCCGGAACGAAATATCGCGGCCAATTCGAAGAGCGCATCAAGGCGGTTATGGATGAAATTCGTCGCTCCAAGAATGTGATCTTGTTCATCGATGAATTGCACACCATCGTCGGCGCGGGTTCGGCCGAAGGCGCGATGGATGCATCGAACATCATCAAGCCGGCGCTCAGTCGTGGCGAGTTACAATGCGTCGGCGCGACCACGTTAAACGAGTATCGCAAATACATCGAGAAAGACGCTGCGCTCGAACGACGGTTCCAAACCGTGAAGGTGGACGCCCCAACGGTCGAGGAAGCGATCGAGATTTTGAAGGGACTGCGCCCGAAATACGAAGCCCACCACAAGGCCAAATTGACTGACGAAGCCCTCGAGACCGCCGTGAAATTTTCCGAGCGTTACATCACCGGGCGCTTCTTGCCCGACAAAGCCATCGACGTCATGGACGAAGCCGGAGCGCGTGCCCGTATCGGCGCCATGACGCGCCCTCCGGACGTGAAGGAAATAGAAAAAGAGATCGAAGAAATCCGGATTGAGAAAGAGGCCGCCATCAAGGCCCAGGATTTCGAAAAAGCCGCGTCACTTCGCGACAAGGAAAAGCAGACCAAAGAGAAACTCGATTCCATTTTGAATAAGTGGCGCGAGGAGCGGGAAGAAAAAGAGGTCGTCGTGACGGGGGATGACATGATGCACATCATCTCGAAAGTCACCGGCGTTCCGCTTCAACGCATGGAGCAGGCCGAGACGCAAAAGCTTCTCGCCATGGAATCGGAGTTGAAAAAGCGGATCATCGGCCAGGACGAAGCAGTTACCGCCATTAGCAAAGCGTTGCGTCGTTCTCGCGCTGATCTGAAAGATCCGCGGCGTCCCATTGGTTCATTCATTTTCCTCGGGCCAACTGGAGTGGGGAAAACTTTTCTCGCGCAGCGCCTGGCCGAATTCATGTTCGGCGATCGCGACGCACTCATTCAGATCGACATGTCGGAATACATGGAAAAGTTCACCGCTTCGCGTTTGATCGGCTCGCCTCCGGGTTACGTCGGTTACGAAGAAGGCGGGCAACTTTCCGAAGCAGTGCGTCGTCGCCCTTATTCCGTTGTTCTCTTCGACGAAATCGAAAAAGCGCATCCGGATGTGATGCATTTGCTGTTGCAAATTCTCGAAGATGGCAAGATCACCGATTCGCTCGGTCGCAAGATCGATTTCCGGAACACGATAATTATCATGACGTCAAACGTCGGCGCGGAGACGCTGCGCAGGCAAACCACCATGGGTTTTGCCGCGACCAAGCCTCTCGGGGAACACGAGTACGAAGCCATGCGCGACCGCCTCATGGACGAAGCCAAGAAGACGTTCAAGCCGGAGTTCATCAATCGCCTCGACGACATCATTGTCTTCCACCAGCTTACCAAGACCGATCTAATGCAGATTGTCGATCTTGAGGTGGATAAAGTCCTTGGCCGTCTGAGAGCCAAAGAAGTTCAAATCGAGCTCGCCGAGACCGCCAAAGAATTCCTCATCGAGAAAGGTTACGATCCGATGTATGGCGCGCGCCCGATGCGCCGCGCCGTTGAGCGTCATCTCGAAGATCCGCTCGCGGAAGAATTGCTGCGTGGCAACGTCAAAGCTGGCGACACGGTGCAGGTTTCGGCTAAAGACGGAAAGATCGTCTTCCACGTGGCCGAACCCACTGACAAGGCGGCCGCCGCTAAATAGCGGCGTCGATTCCGAAAAAGCTTTCGCGAGCTCCGATCTTTCGGGCTTCTCGATCTTATGCGCGCGGATGAGCGTCTGCGTAAGCTTTTTTCAAACGCTCGACCGTGACATGTGTGTAGATCTGCGTTGTCGATAAACTAGCGTGACCGAGCAATGCTTGCACGCTCCGCAAATCAGCGCCCCCATCGAGCAGGTGGGTGGCGAAACTGTGCCGAAGCTTGTGCGGACTGATTGAGATGGGAATAGACGTGTGCCGCAAATAGCGTTTCAAGATCAGCCAGATTGAACGCGGCGACATTCGTCTGCGAGACTTGTTAATGAAAAGCGGTCCGGCATGGACGTTCGCGGCCGCGCGATACCTCTGAATCGCTTCGAGCGCGGGCAGACCAATTGGACAAACGCGTTCTTTTCGCCCTTTGCCAAAAACGCGCACCGATTCCGTGTAAAGATCGACATCGGAAACATCGAGGGCTGCTAGTTCGCTCAGGCGCAGACCGCTGCTGTAAAAAAGTTCCATGATGGCGACATCGCGGAGCGGCATCCAAACAGGCGCGGCGCGGCTCTTCGGCACTTTTAATGGAGCTGTGATGAGCTCTTCGATTTGTTGCCGCGTAAGCACAAGCGGAAGTTTCTTGTCGATCTTGGGCAGTTGCAGTTCGCGCACCGGATCGCGCGCCAGCCTTTCTCGCGCTACGAGAAATCCATAGAAGGTCCGGAAAGCGGAGAACTGCAAACGAACATAAGAGCGCGCCTGCCCGCCTTTCATAAGCATGAACAAGTAATCGCGAAAGTGGTCCGCCGTGCATTTTTTCCATGGCGTCTTGCTTTGCCCGCGGAACGCTTCCAGTGCCTGTCGATAAGCTTTGAGTGTGCGCGACGAGGCATTTCGCTCGACTGCGAGATAGCGCAGGAACTCCTCGGCGAGC
>JBEEGY010000219.1:0-11024 GCA_041167145.1 Verrucomicrobiota bacterium | reverse complement strand
GCCTTTAGCGGTCGCCGATGCTCCATCCCTTCCGCACCCGCCATCAGCTCTATAGCCAGAAGATTCTCGGCAAGATCGACAATCGACCTCAATTTGAGTGCGCTTGTCATTCCCATCGAGACGTGGTCTTCCTTGCCCCCGGATGTGCTTACATTGTCCACGCTTGCCGGGTGAGCCAGAATTCGCGCCTCGTTCAGCAACGAGGCCGCGGCCACGTGCGGAATCATGAACCCGGATTGCAAACCGGGTTTGCGCGCCAAAAATGCGGGCAAACCTTCGCTTTTGTCAGGATTGATCAGGCGATCGGTGCGGCGCTCGCTCATGCTCATAAGATCGACAATGGCAATCGCGGCGTAATCGAAAGCAAGGCCGAGCGGCGCGCCGTGAAAATTTCCGCCCGAAATCACGTCGCCGCTCTCCGGAAACACGAGCGGATTATCCGTCGCGGACGCGGATTCAATCGAAAGAAGTTCTTCGCAATGCGCGAGCGCGCCACGCACAGCGCCATGCACCTGCGGCATGCAACGCACGCTGTAGGCGTCCTGCACACGCGGATCGTTCTGGCGATGCGACTCGCGAATCTCGCTCCCTTGCAATAGCGACAACAAATGCGCAGCGGCCGCCTTCTGCCCGGGATGCGGCCGCGCATCTTGCAAACGCGGATCGAAAGCAGCCGGAGTGTCCCTGAGCGCTTCCAGCGTCATCGCGCCGGCAACATCGGCCACGCGCGCCAGTCGTTTGGCCCGCAAGATGGACAATCCCCCCACGGCATGCATCGCCTGGGTGCCGTTGAGCAACGCGAGTCCCTCTTTCGCTTCCAACTGCACCGGCTTCAGTTTGGCGCGTTGCAACGCCTCGCCGCTCTCCATTCGTTTTCCTTGAGAGAACGCTTCGCCCTCCCCGATCAGACTCAACGCCAGATGCGCTAGCGGCGCGAGATCGCCGCTCGCTCCGACCGATCCTTTTTCGGGAATTACCGGATGCACGCGGCGGTTGAGCATCTCGCAAAGCATCTCGATGATCTCCACACGGATTCCACTAAACCCGAGTGTGAGTACGTTTGCCCGGAGCAACATCATGGCGCGCACCTCGGGTTCGGAAAGCGGCGGACCGATGCCGCAGGCGTGACTGCGTACCAGATTCAGCTGAAGATCGCGCAATTCGTTGTGTGGAATTCGCACGTCCGCGAGTTTGCCAAAACCGGTGTTCACGCCATAAACAATCGTGTCGCGCTCCACAATTTGATCGATCACCTTTCGCGAATTCAGAATGCGCGGACGCGCCGCATCGGAAATGCGCACCTCGGAGTTTCCGAGCGCCACCTCGGCAAGATCGGCGAGAGTCAGGCGCTGACCGTTCAATTGCATCCGCGCACTTTAGTTAGAACTCGGTCAAATGGAAAGGAGCTGGCATTCCGTTCTCAAAAAAAGGAAAAGGCCAGGTCGAAACTCGACCTGGCCCTTGGTTAAAGCTGTCTCCGGACGGACGAGCCGTCCTGGAGTTATTTCGAGTATCCGTGTGTGGAACTCGCTGTTGTGCTGGACACTGCCTCCTTCTTTTGCGCACAAGCGCCCAAGCTTAAAGCTCCGGCTAATACAGCCACGATCATGATTACGTTGAGGAATTTCAATTAATCTCGCCTCCTTTCCCGGCTAGTTGCTCCGTTTGCTTTAGGCAGAGAAAGCGATGGAAGCAACGCTTTTCTCGACTTTTTTAGGGCAAATCGCGCCGCGAATCTATTCCTCGATCACCACCGGCGTCTCTTCATCAATAAGGTCGAACAGTTCTATGACGTCGGTATTGCGCATGCGGATGCACCCGTGGCTGTCCGGTGTGCCGATCTTGTGCTCGTGCTTCGTTCCGTGAATGTAGATGAAACGCTCGCGCGTGTTCGCGTTGTGCTCCTCTAAGCCATCCAGCCAAAGAATTCGCGACGTGACCAGGTCCTCAGTTGATGGCAGAGGATCATCGGGTCCCAGCGGCACGCGACTCTGGAAGATTGTTCCGACTGGCATGCCGTGACCGATCTTGGCCGCGACGCGAAAATTGCCGGTGGGCGTTTTATTGCTGCCCTGTTCGACGCCAAGGCCAAACCGAGACGACGAAATGGGGTACGACCTCACGGTCTCGTCGCCACGTTTGAGAGTGAGCGTTTGATCTCGGATGGAGATGTCGATCCTGGCCCCGGGGCTTTGCATGCTGGTAAAGGAGAGCTAAAATCCGCGTGTCGATGAAAAGCTATCACATCGCGATTGCCGGCGCGACCGGCGCAGTCGGTTCGGAATTTTTACGAGTCCTCGAACGGCGCTGTTTTCCGGTGGCCAGTATTCGCCTGCTCAGTTCCTCGCGATCCGCCGGCAAATCCCTGCGTTTTAGTGGCGAATCGATCGCGGTGGAGGAATTAACCGGCCGTTCGTTCGACAAGATCGACATCGCATTTTTCAGCGCCGGCAGCGACGTCGCGAACAGATATGCGCCGTTGGCGCGGGAAGCGGGCGCGATTGTAATCGACAACTCGACTGCGTTCCGCATGGACGCCGACGTTCCGCTCGTTATTCCCGAAATTAACGCCGGCGATGTGCGCGATCATCGCGGGATTATTGCAAATCCAAATTGCACGGCGGCGGTGGCGCTGATGGCCATTTATCCGTTACACCGCGCTTTCGGGGTCCGACGCGTCATCGCCGCGAGTTATCAAGCTGTGTCGGGCACGGGGGCGCGCGCCATTGCGGAATTGACCAAACAAATCGAAGCGATCGCGCAGGATCGAATATCGCCTCCGGAAATTTATCCGCACCAGATCGCTTTCAATGTCTTGCCACACGTCGGCTCGTTTGGGCCAAGTGGTTACACGAGCGAGGAGGAGAAGTTCCAGAATGAAGGGCGCAAGATCATGCACCTTCCGGAGTTCAAGGCGTCGGTCACCTGCGTACGTGTTCCGGTGTATCGCGCACACTCCGTGGCAGTGAACGCGGAATTCGATCGGCCCGTGTCAGTGGAACAAGCGCGCGAAGTTTTGGCGAAATCGCCGGGGCTGGAGCTGATCGACGAGCCTCACAATAACCGTTATCCGATGCCCTTGGACGTGGCCGGCAAAGACAATTGCGCGGTCGGGCGAGTACGGCGCGATTGCGCGTTTGAGAATGGGCTTTCGTTTTGGGTCTCAGGAGATCAATTGCTCAAGGGTGCGGCCTTGAACGCAGTTCAGATCGCGGAATTGCTGCTGTAGCGACGGGCTTGTTGCCGCAATCGCTCAGCCAACAATCCTGCCACTACAGTTTCTCACCGATGTAGGCAAAACGGCCCCGATTTTGTGCCGGGGCCGCTGAAAATCTTGACTAATCGTTACGGAGTTGGTGAAGGAGCGGCTTCCGTCTCACCCTTCTTTCCGCCCTCTTTCTTTCCCTTGCCGCTGTCAGCAGCGGCGGGACCTGCTCCACCAGCAGCATTCGAAGAAGGAGCAGTTTCGGTCTGACCTTTGTGTTTGCCGCCTTGCGCTCCTACAGGGGGCTGACCGCCGCCAGGAGGCGGGCCGCCGGCCTGATCTAAACTCTGAGCCTTCTTACCGCCACCGTGTCCTTGGGGTTGTTTGCCGCTCGCAGCTGGCGGGGTTCCCGCGGGCTCGAGCTGTTTAGGCTTCTTGCCCTTTCCTTGAGACTCGGGAGCCGGACTCAAACCTCCCTGCGAAGGCACAGGTCCGGAATTGCTGCCTCCCAATTGGTCTTTGGCTTTTCCTTTTCCTTTGGCACCGGTTGGTGTCAAAGCGGGGGCTGCACTAGCCGAGGCAGCAGGCGAAGAAATAGGAGCGATGGATTCGCCTCGTTTACCTTTCGCAGGTTTTCCGAGGTCCGAACTAGGAGGAGTCGAAACTTTCCGGCCGGCTGAAGCGACAGGTGAAGCACCAGGAGCCTGTTCACCAATCTTGCCCTTACTTTTGCTGGCGGGCGATGCAGAAACCGCTGGGCTCGCGGAAGCGCCAGGTGACGCCGAAGCGCCAAGTATTGCGCCTTTCTTGCCTTTAACCGCCGGCGACGCAGACGCTGAAGCGCCGGAACTTGGTGGAGCGGAAGCAGTCGGCGAAGCAGAAGTAGATGCACTCACGGAGGCAGCGGCGGAAGCGGATGCGACCGGACTCGGCGAAGTAGCAGCGCCGGTTTGTGCCGCGGCTGACGCCGACGCGCTCGGTGTAGGAATCTTCGTCGGATCTTCAGTCTGAATTTTCTTCTTAATCTCTTCCTGATCTTTTGGATCGGTGCCGGACCAGCCGTTGTCGATCTTAGCTTGAGCGATTTTTTCTTTGATCACGGGCGGCGCAGCTTTGGGACCCGGTTTAACGGCAGGGGGTGCGGCTACGATCAGTTTCTGACCGTCGACTTTCATCAACGCACCGGACTTGGCGGCCGTCATTGGGTCGACATTCGTTTGCCGCTCGAGGGTTAGCCGCGGAATCGGGCGGCTCGACCGAGCAACGACCGCGTTGTAATCCGGACCATAATTGTAAACGACATTGTTCTGATAGGTGATGTTGGTCACGTTCACGGTCTCACGAATGTAAGTAACATTCTGGCTTGGCTCGTAAATGCGCTCACGCAGAACTGGTTCGCCGATATAGCGAGCATCAATGAAATTGTAGTAAGAAGGACCGATATCGAATTCGATGTCAACACGCGCTCCAATAGTGCCGCGCTCATAACCGCGGCGACCTCGCGGCGGAAGAGGTGCCCATCCTATACGGTCGCCTCCGGTGCGCCAGGAAACCCAGGCCGGACCCCATTCGAGTTCGCTGTCGCGACCCACTGCCCAGACCCAGCCGCGATCAGCCAGGCGGACCCAGCGACCGTAGTGATAAGTGGCCCAACCGAAATCTTCGTACGAAACCCACGTCCAGCCGACATCGGAATAGACCCAATACCCGTCAGTGTAAGGTCGCCAATTGGACGAGCTGACCGCCACGTCAGGCTGCCAGCAGTAACCGTAATCGGCCACCTCAATCCAGCTGCCGCCGGACACGTTATTATAGAAAAAATCGAACGACACATCCGCTGCTTGCACCCGCGGGAGAGCGGAGGCGGCAAGAGCAATGATTGCAAAGGTAAGAAGTAATCGTCTCATAGGAGTTTGGATGTTCGAGGTTGGACAGAGTCACCGCGCTGTTTATTCACCGGTAGGATCGCAAACCGCACACCGCCGGGTTTTCCAACAGGAGCGCGTTCGTTTGACGCGAACGCGTTAGCGTGGCCGCAAAACCACAAATGAACGCGCACGATGCCGGCAAACCGACAACACCTGGGTCTGATTGGGATCGAGCGAACTGATTATCTTGTTGTAATCGGCCGCTGAACCGATCGGCTGCTGATTTACTTCCTCAATCACATCGCCTTTTTGCAGCTCGGCCGCACCGCTGTCTGGATCAACATTCGTCACCACGACGCCACGCACGCCGTTGGGCAGATCAAGTTCTCGGGCCAATTGCGGGGTTAATTCGCCCACATGGATCGACTTAAGACCACCGCCGCTGTCACCCTGGTTTTGGTCCTGTTCCGTTCCCGGGGGCGGTTGCGGTTCGTCTTGACGAGGGACAACGCGCGTCGTCTGATAATCGACCGGTTGCTCCTTGATCGCCGCAGTCACCTTCATCGGCTTGCCGTTCCGAAGAACGTCCAACTCGACGTTCTTGTTCAATTCCACTTGCGAAACCAGGCTGCGCAGTTCGGGGAAGCTTTTCACTTCGTGTCCATTGAATTTGCGGATGACGTCGCCTTTTTGAAGCTGCGCCTCTGCGGCCGGCGAGCCCGGCACGACATCGTCGATAACTACGCCGTCCGCGTCGGTGTTTGCAGGGCCCGGTGCCTGCGCCTGCCGCGTCTGAATTCCGAGATAACCGCGAATGATCCGACCCTGCTTCAACAAGCTCTCCAGCGCGGTGCGCACGGTGTTCGATGGAATGGCGAAACCGATTCCCTGCGAGCCGCCGCTGCGCGAAATGATGGCGGTATTAATACCCACAACTTCGCCGCGCAAATTGATCAACGGCCCGCCGCTGTTTCCCGGATTGATCGCGGCATTGGTTTGCAGCAAATCGCCAAAAACATCCGTGCGATTCGGGCGCCCTTTTGAACTGATGATCCCGTCGGTGACGGTCTCTTCGAATCCGAACGGGTTGCCAATGGCGAGAACAAAGTCGCCGGCTTGCACCGTGTCTGAATCGGCGAGCTTAAGCGGTTTGACTGCCGGATCGTCGATCTTCAGCACAGCCAGATCGACTTGGGCGTCCGCCCCCACCACGCGCGCCTTCTTCGTTCGTCCATCGCTCAATTGCACCTCGATCTCGTCTACTTGATCGACAACGTGATTGTTCGTGATGATGTGGCCCTCGTTCGTGACGACCACACCCGAGCCCAGCGAGTTTTGCACGAGCGCTTCGTCTCGCGGATTTCGAAACGGCTGCCGCTGATTGCGAAAATAGAATTCAAATGGATCGAGTGCGCCCTGGCGGCGAATCGAAACTTTCTTGGAGGTTTTTACGGCGACGACCGAGGGAATAACGGTGTTGATAAGCGCGCGCCGCTCGCGGTTTAGCGCCTCCAACGACGGGACATCCTTGGGATCGACGCTCGCCGATGCCGCGAGCGTGTATTTCTCGGGCGTGCGCCGCGTCAACGAACCGGGTGCGCCGCGCCTGAGCTTTTGATCGTAAAGGAGGGAAACGGCCCCACTTAACAGAACAACAAAAAGCAGAAATTTTCCGAAATTCTTCATTAGCTAACGTGCGAGAAAGTTCGTCCCTGTTGTTCGACAATCAAACGCCGGAAACGTTGATTTTCGGGCGTTTCCAAGCGCGAATCGGCCTCGAACATCGACATCGCCACGGCGCGCGCCTGTCGCATCAAGTGCGCATCGCGTTTGAGATTCCCGATCTTGAGCCCGGGCAAACCGCTCTGCGCCGTGCCGAGCAAATCACCTGGTCCGCGCATTTCCCAATCGGCTTCCGCAACCTCAAAGCCGTTGCTCGTCTTTTCCAGGACAGCGAGCTTCGCTTCCGTCTCGGGTGATTTGTCCGAACTCAACAGGATGCAATACGATTTGTGCTCGCCGCGACCGACGCGCCCGCGCAGCTGATGCATTTGCGCCAACCCAAAGCGCTCCGCGTTTTCGATCAACATCACGGTCGCGTTTGGAACATCGACACCCACTTCAATAACCGTCGTGCTAATCAAGGCTTTGGTGTCGCCGCGACGAAACCGTTCCATGATCTCCTGTTTTTCCGGCGCCGGGATTCGGCCGTGCAACAATTCGCAGCGAAACGGATGCAATCGCTCCCGCCAAAGTTCGAACTCCGCCGCGGCCGCTTTCACATCCAGCTTTTCGCTTTCATCGATGAGCGGATAAATAATGTAAGCCTGCCGCCCAGCCTCCAGCTGTTTGCGCATAAACGCGAGCACTTCGCCGAGCTTCGATTCATCGCGCGCGGCGGTGATGATTTTCCCGCGATTGGCCGGCATCTCATCAATGATCGAAACATCGAGATCGCCGTAAACCGTCATCGTGAGGGTGCGCGGAATCGGCGTCGCAGTCATAACCAGCGCATCAGGAGCAGGCTCACGCGCGGTCAGACGCGCACGCTGGGCAACGCCAAACTTATGCTGCTCATCGATCACAACGAGACCGAGATTCGAGAACGACACCGTGTCATAAAGCAGGGCGTGTGTCCCGATGATGACATCCGGATTTTCATCGCCGCTGATCAAGGGAAGAAAACTTTCTTCCTGGCGCGCGGCGGTGCGGATCGACATACGCACGCCGAGCGGCTCCAGCCAGCGTCGCAGAACGGCGTAATGCTGCTCGGCCAGAATTTGCGTCGGGGCCATGAGCGCGGTCTGAAAGCCCGCCTCTACCGTGAGCAGAATTGCGGCAATAGCCACCACGGTCTTGCCGGAGCCAACGTCGCCCTGTAACAAACGGTGCATCGGATGACGCGCCCCCAGATCACGACGGATCTCCGCGATCACCTTCTGCTGCGCTCCGGTCAGCTCGAACGGCAGCGCCCGCAGGAATTTGTCGAGCAACTCTCCTCGCCCGCAATGCGTTTCGCCCAGACGCATGTTCGATTCGGCGCGGCGTGACGCGATGAGCAATTGCATGGCGAAAAACTCCGTAAGCACAAGGTGTTCGCGCGCCTTATCGCGCGCTTCCCAGTTTTCCGGAAAGTGAATGGCCTGTATGGCCGGGCGCCGTTCCCCGTCAACCAGACCCGACGGCGCCGGTGTTTCCAGCGATTCATCGGAAAGATCGCCAAGCAAACGATAGATGATGCTGCGCAATACGCGCTGCGAAAGTCCCTCCGTTGCCGGATAGATCGGGGTGATTCGCCGGAAGTGGATTCCCGCCTCGGCGGGATCGTTCTCGATCACCTCGAACTCCGGATGATCCATGCACAGACGTTTGCCACGCAGCTTCGGTTTTCCGAATACGACCAGCTGTTGACCGGTCGCGATCATTTTCTGCACATAATGCAGATTGAACCAGCGCAAGGTCAGCGGCTGGCTCAAAGCGTTCGGGTTCGGTTCCTCCAGCGTGGCCTCAAAGATTTTTTTCCAGCCGCCGAAGCGAAGTATTCTCGTTTTGGTTACCTCGCCGCATAAGCAGACCGGCGTGTCGCTCTCGTCGCGTGGGAACTCCGGGAACTGATGTCGATCTTCGTAACGCCGCGGATAATGCGTAAGCAAATCTTCCGCGGTCTCGATCCCGAGCCGCCCCAACGCCAGCACTTTCGGTCGCGGGATCCATTCCAGTTCGTTGAGACGCTGCGAGATGTCCATCAGTCAATTGGCGCTGATTGACGCAGCGCCTGGATTTGAATTCCAACCAGCTTCTCCCCTTCGTAATCATCCGCGCGAATGCGAAATGCGATGTCCCATGGCGCAGAAGGCAATTGCTCGGCCGCGCCGTCGAAAAAAACCGCGCGCCGGTGTGAGTTGCGTTGGCGAATGCGCAGGATGAGGTGCTTCTCGTTGATTATCCGCGGTGGCGCAGCCGGCTCGACTTCGCGGGCGAAGAAAAGCGGCTGCGGATTTGCGTTGCCAAATGGTTGCAACATTTCGTGCCAGTGCAGAAGATCCACATTGAGCTGGGCCAGATCCAATTCGTGATCGAGTCGCAAACGCGGTTGCAAATCTTCGTCGGAAAGCATTTCGCGCGCGGTTTGCGCGAAAGCCCGGGTGAACGTGTCGATCTTACCTTCGCGAATGGTTAGACCGGAGGCCATCTCATGGCCACCAAACTTTTCCAAATGTTCGGCGCAACGCTCGAGTGCTTTAACCAAATTAAAACCTTCAATGCTTCGCCCGCTTCCCTTCCCCAGGCCCGTTTCATCAAATCCGATCACGATCGCGGGCCGACGATATTTGCGCACAATTCGCGACGCGACAATACCAAGCACGCCCTGATGCCAGCCGCGCGCGCCCACGACGATCGCGGCATCGCGCGCTGGATCGAACGTCTTCGCGATAATTTCGTCCGCGGCGAGGAACGTTTGTTTCTCAACTTCCTGCCGCTCGCGGTTCTGTTTGTCGAGAAACTCGGCAAGCTCAGCGGCTTCGCTCTCGTCCTTCGTCAGAAGAAGTCGCAATGATTTTTCGGCTGTGCTCAATCGTCCCGAGGCGTTCAAACGCGGTCCGAGCCGGAACCCGATATCCTCGGCAAAAATTGGCGGATGCACTGCGCTCACCTCCATTAACTTTCGCAAGCCTGGGCGAGCGGTGCGCGCGATCTCGCGCGCGCCATGTTGCACGAACATTCGGTTCTCGCCTGTGAGCGGTACGATGTCGGCCACGGTTCCCAGCGCGACAAGATCGAGATGTGCTTTGAGATCGAATCCGTCAACCGGCCGGGTCTTGAGCAAGGCGTGGCAAAGTTTGAAAACGATTCCCACGCTGCAGAGGTAACGAAACTCAGAGGTCGGATCGATCTTCGGATTCACAATCACGCAATCCGGCACCTCGGCTTTCGGCTCGTGATGGTCGAGCACGATCACGTCCACGCCACGTTTCTTAAGCTCGACAATGTCATTCACCGACGAAGTGCCGCAATCCACCGCGATCATCAGCTGCGGTTTATGTTGCTCGAGACAACGCTCGATACTTTCCCGGCTCAAACCGTAACCCTCCTCCATGCGCAAAGGCAAAAAGAGAGCGGGCGCGCCGCCATATGCGCACAACATTTCCGACAAGAGCGTGAGCGAAGTAACGCCGTCGACATCGTAATCGCCGAACAACACGATCCGTTCACGTCGATCTAACGCGGCGAAGATGCGCGCGACTGCTCTGTCCATTTGTGGCAACCAGAACGGATCGCTCAATGAGCTGAGGCGCGGATGGAAAAAATTCTCGATCTCTTCGGCACTGGCGAAACCTTTGCGCAAGAGCAACCGCGCAATGCAGTCTGCGCCGCAGATTTCACTCCATGAAATCGGACCGGCGTTTAGTTCCTCAGGCGGCGCAATGATCCATCGGCTTTGCACCGATTACCCTAGTTGCGCGGCCATTGACTGACAAGAGCGTGAGTCGGGGTTCGTCACAGAAGGAACGCCAACTGTGAAGCGGCCTCTTTCTCAGTGACCTTCTGCGCGACTCCCAGGACTCTTTTCGGCACCCACTCGGGAAATGGCGTCACGAGCAGTTTGTGCTTGCCCGCAGGAGTGTGCGCTTCCTTGACCGCAGCAAGCCTGTGCTTGGAAAACCGGCCGGCCAACCTTACGAGGGCGGGCCACAAGCGCCGATGGACATAGGTGATTTTTCCATCAACTAGTCGGCACACCAAAACGTCGGGGGAACTGCGAATCGCTCGCGAGAGCAGGAATATCTCGTTTGCCTTTGGATGTGCCCACCAACTACCCCTGAGTGATTCTCCTACTATCACGTGAGCGAGACTAGGAACGCTGGCCTGTGCCGATTCGACGGCGATCCCACATTTTTTTACCCACGCTAGGGCTTGCTTTGCGTTCAAGTCTCTTCCTACTTCTTTCT
>JBEEGY010000218.1:0-5284 GCA_041167145.1 Verrucomicrobiota bacterium | reverse complement strand
TCCTTGATCACAGTATCGACCGCTTCGATCTGTTCGTCCACCCGCGGGTGGCTCAGATCGGCGACGTGGATGAGAAGATCCGCCTCGTGCACCTCCTCGAGCGTGGCCTTGAACGATTCGATCAGGGTGTGCGGCAACTTGCGCAAAAAACCGACCGTGTCGGTCAGTAAAACCCGTTGCTTGTTAGGCAACGAAAAACTGCGCGTGGTCGGATCGAGCGTGGCGAAAAGTCTGTTTTCCGCGACGACGTCCGCGCCCGTCAGCAAATTGAGCAAGGTCGATTTGCCGGCATTTGTGTAGCCAACCACTGACGCGACCGGCCATTGATGACGTTTGCGTCCCTGCCGCTGCACCGCGCGTGTCTTGCGCACGGATTCGAGCTCTCGTTCCAAACGCGCGATGCGTTCCTGCACGCGGCGGCGATCGACTTCCAACTGTGTTTCACCCGGTCCGCGCGTGCCAATTCCGCCGGTCTGCCGGGAAAGATGCTCCCACATGCGCGTCAGGCGCGGCAAAAGATATTGCAGTTGCGCCAGCTCAATCTGCAAACGGCCTTCACGGCTGCGCGCGCGTTGCGCGAAGATGTCGAGGATCAGCTGTGTTCGATCTACAACTTTACGCGCGAGCAAAGTTTCCAGGTTCCGTCCCTGCGCCGGGGAAAGCTCGTCGTCGAAGATCACCGAGGTTACTTGTCGATCTTGTATGGAATCCTTGATGAGCTCGGCCTTGCCTTTGCCGATGTAATAGGGCGCGGTCGGCTTCTGTAATTTTTGCGTGATGGTATCGACGACTTCCGCGCCGGCTGAATTGGCCAGTTCGGCCAGTTCTTCCAGTGAATCGCGAAGGTCCCATTTGGAGACACCTTCCTTTTCCCGGCCGATCAGGATTGCGCGCTCGTGTCCGTTCTTCGGTCGTGTCTCGATCATCCCTTCGCGCAAGAGCGACGTGCTCGTTGCGAAATCCATTTCACGGCTGCGTCGTGAGTGAGCGGCGATATGTTCAGCGGTTCAAAACTAGTTTGGTGCCGGAACCAGGTCAATTGCCTTTTGGCGTATTGCCGTGTGGCCGATTGAATCTTTTCCACGCACTGCAAGATCGACATCTTCCCTTCGAGGTGCTGGCGAATTTCGCGCAATCCGATCATTTTCGCGGCGGTCGAGCCGATCTCATCGATCGCGCGCGCTTCTTCGATCACGCCTTTTTTTAACATCGCTTCGACGCGCTGATTGATTCGCTGGTGAAGGTCTTCGCGATCGCGAAACACGAACACGCCGGTTGCGTTCGAATGCTGCGTCCAATTGCGCTCCGACACTGTAGGGGACGCTGTAACCGCCCGTCCGGCTCGGACCGTCCCTCTGGGAAGCAAACTGCTTCCCCTACAGGAACGATTGGCGCCACCCGTCAGGCAAATTTCCAGCGCGCGCGACACACGCCGCCGGTTTTTCATGTCGATCTTGCGCGCAGTTTCCGGATCAAGATCGACCAGTCGCTTTTGCAATTGCTCCAGCGATAACCTGTTTAGATCGGCGCGCAGCTTTGCGTCAATCACTGGCACAACCGATAAACCATGCGTGAGCGCTTTGACGTAAAGGCCGCTGCCGCCGACAACGATCGCAATTTTCTCGCGCGAATGAATTTCATTAATGTCGTTGAGTGCGAGCTGCCGGAATTTCTCCACGTTCATTTCTTCCAGGATCGACATGGTCCCGATCAAATGATGCGGTGCTTTGGCTAGTGTCACGGCATCGGGCTTGGCCGTTAAAAGATCGAAACCTCGATAAATCTGAAAGGCATCCGCGCTGACGATTTCGCCATCGACCGAGCGGGCCACGTCGGCCGCCAGCTCGGACTTTCCGGTGGCGGTAGGGCCCACGATGAAAAACGTTCGGGTCGCTTCTTCTGTCATGTCGAGCGGAAGCCTGCCCTGAGCGATAGTCGAATGGGTCGAGACATCTCTTGCTGCTGAATAGTGAGAGATTCCTCGACTTCGCTCGGAATGACAAATGGCGGTGAAGCCGACGACGAAAAAGACGCCGTGCATAAAAACACTGTAAGCGAACCGGAACATAGACTTCCAGTCTGTGCGCCCAGCGGAGTTTTACTCCGCTGAATCAGATGCAACGCACAAAATATCCGCTGGGTCTACTCCGCTGAATCCGATGCAGCGGACAAAATGTCCGCTGGGCGCACAGGCAAATGCCTATGTTCCAAAGCAAAATCAGGAGATGCCCGCTCAAAGCGCAACATCTCCCGATTGAAATCCGCTAACTCTTTTATTCGTGCGGTTGATGCTCGCTCGATTTCGCGCCGCTCACGACGAGTTTGCGGCCGAGGAATTCCTTGTCGTGCAATTCCTCCACTGCGCGTTTCGCTTCGTCGACGGTTTGCATCGACACGAAAGCGAATCCTTTGGAACGCTGATTATGCCGGTAGCTCACGACTTCGGCGTTCTGTACATGGCCGACGCCGTTGAACAACTCGAACAGGTCGCTTTCGGTCGCGTCGAACGACAGATTGCCGACATAGAGCCGCGGTGACGTGACTTCGACTGCTTCAGGTTTGCGTGTAGGACGCGGAGGCTGCTGCGCACCATTGCGAGCCTGTTGCACCGGGCGTGGTTGTTCTGTCTTGCCGTTGCCGGCGAAGAATGCTGCGAGCCGCTGCCAGAATGTTTTCTTGGGAGCTTTCGCGGGCGCGTTTTGATAGCGCGAGCGATCGCCCCTTCGTCGGGATCCGCCGCGCGAACGCCGCGGACGTCTCCCGGATGGATGAGATCTCATATTTTTCCTTGAAGTTAACCCAGTTAGTAGATGAACGGAGCGCATCGATCGATGCACAGTTCGCGGCGCGCGAACCATTACAAGCATTCTGCGCCATCGGAAACTCCGTCCGGTCGTGCCGGGAATGGGCTCGTCTCAAACCGTAAGCCGCTACAGTGGGCCAACGAAGCAGCGAGGATGCAAAAGTTCGCATCATAATCAAAAAATCTGAATCGTCGTTAGAAGCGGACGTCCGGATCATCGACGAAGATCCCCGACATCACTGGGCCGATTATCGTATGCTGGCCGATCTATTGCAAGTGGAAGGAAATAGAGGCCGATTGAATGATTATCACTGCGGATGATATGGGCTGTCATCCCGAATCCCGCCGTGGCGGAGTGAGGGAATCTCATTTGCCAAGTCGCCACACAAAAAACGGGTAACGTAATCGACTATTGTGGGGTCCCTCGCCGTCCACTGGCGGCTCGGGATGACACGCGAGCAAGCCAGATGTCGATGCATTCGGCTACGCTCAGGACAAGTCTGAGCGGCGAAACCAACGATCGCGCAAAGAGTAGGCGCGCGATTTAAGATATTCACGCGCACGTTCGCCGCGAATCGGTTTGACCCAATGGCGAGGGGCGAGACGGCTGAGCCGCGGTTCATAGCCAAACTCCCGCATCAGGTCGCGGCAATGCCATTCCGCCCAGCCGATCTCATCCTCAGACAATTCGCGATCCCAACGCGTCACCGGCTCGATGCTGACTTTTGAGAAATCGGTCTCTGCCGCCGAATTGCCCGACCAGGAACGACCGATCTTCGTCGGATTGAGAACAGTTTGCGGTTCGAAATCGATCTCGAGATAATCGCAAACCGTCTTCATCGTGGCCGAAGGTTGACGCGCGAGCTGTTCGTATGGCACGACGAGTCCCTCGATCTCGCCGCGCCAGATGCGCTTGGCGAGTTGCGCGGCGACGTGCCAGTGCGCCATGACGTAATAAATCGAAAAATCTTTTCGCGCGCGCTGGGCGGTAATGGCAATCTGCGTGGCCAGAACCGCACGCGGGTCACGGATCGTGACCAGAATCCTGGCGTGCGGAAATCGCGAAAGAATCGCGGAAACGTAATTGCGATTGGCCGGCGTCTTTTCAACCCATCGTCTAATTCGATCGAGCGGAGTGCCAAGCATTGCCGCGTAAGACTCGACCATCAGCACCAAAAGGTCGTTGTCGATCCTGGCGGGATCGAAGGCGGCGCGTTCGAATGTTTCGAGAAAATTGGCGCGCGGAAAATCCGAGTAATCGCGCTTGCCGCGAATACTGGGGCCGGAAAAAAGAACGTTCGAACGCGACTCCTTCGTCAAGTAATCGAACTGCGCGCGCCGACCGCGCGATGCATATTTAGTGAGCACGGTGGGGAAATACGCGGTTTCCTCGGGCAAAACGAGCAACTGCGGATGATTATCGAGCAGAGCGGCCAGCAGCGTTGTTCCGGATTTCGCCTGACCGGCAATGAAACAAGCACGTTGTTCGAACGGCGGATCTTGCATCTTTTATTTCACAACGCGTCGCGTCTATCAGTGTTCCCTCCGGGGTCATCCCGAGCCGCGTCAAGACGGCGAGGGACCCCGCAGTAGCCGATCACGTTACGCAATTTTTGTGTGATGAGTGAGCGCATGGGAGGTCCCTCATCCCGCCGTTGCGGGATTCGGGATGACAACGCTTTTGACGCGATCGGGTCTCATAACTGAAAAGCGCGCACGATCGACATCTTACTTGCCGCGATGCACGCGCAGGAACCAATCGACGAATCGCGGAAGGCCGTCGCTGAATCGCGTGATTGGTTTGTAGCCCAGCAGTCGTTGCGCCTTGGAAATGTCCGCACAGGTGAGCGGAACATCGCCGGGTTGTTCGGGCAACCGATTAATCGTGGCCTTCTTTCCCAGGGCCGTTTCGATTGCCGCGATCAAATCCTTGAGCTGAATGGTTTCGCTTTCGCCGAGATTAAAGATGTCGAACATGGGCCCGTCATAGTTGAGCCCAGCCATTGTTCCCTGCACGATATCGTCGATGTAAGTATAATCGCGGCGCGTAGTGCCATCGCCGAATTGATCGATCGGCTCATCCGCGTGAATGCGTTTCGTGAACTGATGAATGGCGAGATCGGGACGCTGGCGCGGACCGTAAACGGTGAAGTAGCGCAACGCGATGACGCGCAATCCATAGAGATGCGAATAAGTGGAGCAAAGAAATTCGCCGGCGATCTTGGTTGCCGCATACGGGCTGATCGTCTGGGTCAGATGCAGGTCTTCGGAAAACGGAACGGTTTTCGAAACGCCATAGACAGAAGAGCTCGACGCGAAAATGAAGCGCTCGACCCCGGTTACGCGCGCTGCTTCGAGCAGGTGAAGAGTGCCGTTGACGTTCGTGTCGTAGTAAAGCTGCGGATGTTGGATGGATGGCCGCACGCCGGCACGCGCCGCCAGATGCATAATCGTGTCGAATTTTTCCTGATGGAACAGGTT
>JBEEGY010000217.1:0-4027 GCA_041167145.1 Verrucomicrobiota bacterium | reverse complement strand
TAAATGCAATTGTCGATCTTGAGTGGAGATTTGACTGTGTGCTGGTGGAAGGCGTGGGCGGCTGGCTGGTCCCGATCCGGGCCGATTACTTTGTCAGCGATCTCGCGGCCGAAATGAAATTGCCGGTGCTGGTCGTCGCGCAAAACCGCCTCGGTTGTCTCAACCATTCAATCCTTACCATCCGGGGCGTGCGCGCTCAGGGATTGAAATGCGCCGGCTTGGTCATTAACGATCCGATCGGGCAGAAAGGCATCGCAGCGTCGACAAACGTGGACATTCTCCGGCGTACGGTCGACGTACCGGTCGTGGCGGGATTAGCCGAAAGCATGACGGAATTACCGGCCCAGTGGAGGCAGATAACCAGTTGAGTGTCAGCGTCTTTGTGTCACTTCATTAAACACAAGTGTAAAGGAATGTGACACACATTCGCGCCTCCAGCCGGGCCTTCCCTCGTAAGAATCCGTGGCATTGCCGTTGCTAAACAGTTCGGCAACAACCCTATTAATATGCTCTTACAAAAGACCCTGCACATGAGTCAGTCGCTGCCCGAGTGCAAAGCCCGCCTCGCCAGCATTCAATCTTATCGCCGCCAATTTGTCATGGTGACGAAAGCCATCGTGACTTCATCGAAGACGGTCGATTTCAGTTTTCAAGGTCCGCTCGGGTTTCAAGCCCGAACCGTCCTTTTGGCGGTGGACGCGGAGTCGCCCGACGAATTCGCTTTTGAATCCGTGGGCGGCAATATCGAACTAATGGGACTGGTTGATTTTGCCGAGATCCGGTCGAACTGCACGGAAGTGACGCTGGCTGTTCATTACGAGATCAAAAACAAGCTGTTCGCGTGGCTCGATCGGCGTTTCCATTTTGTGGACGCGTTCGTGACTTCAGAGCTGCGCAGCATTCGTGCACACTTTGAGGGGATCGCGGCGCCTTATGTCGAGCATGTGCCGGTGCTGCCGATGTTTGAAGCAGCCGCTGCCTAAGATCGACACTCTCTCTTGGAAGGAACGCGAGGCCGAAAGCCTCGCGTTCTTTTTTTGTAGGCGTCGCCCTCTGGGCGACGCGACCCCACGTGGGCTCGCCGAAAATATTCCGTGTGTGGAGCTTGTTGTATCCGCGCGCCGCGCCTCGCACAGCGAGGCGGCTACAGACGTTATTTGATGCGCACAGCGCGGGTCTTGTCTAGCCGCAGAACCTGGCCACGCTGGAGAGAAATGGTTGTCTTTGGATCGACAATTTTCTGTCCATCCAGTTGCACGCTCCCTTGCTCGACCAATCGTCGCGCTTCGGCGCGCGATTTAGTGACGCCGAAAGCCTTTGCGTACGCCGATACTACAGTTGAGACGATCTCGCCGCCTTCGGCGGGAAATTCCGGCAACTCGGCATCCGACAAGCGCTTTTCGCTGAACCGCGCATTCCAATCCTCGATCGATTTCCGGGCGACGTCGGCTGAGTGATAAGTTTGTACGATCTCGAAGGCGAGTTGCTTCTTCGCCTCGAGCGGGTGCGCATCCTTCGGCAATGACCGGTTGAGCAGCAACTCATAATAGCGCGCCATCAATTCGTCCGAGATGCTCATTAGCTTTCCGAAAATCTCGGACGCCGGCTCATTGATCCCAACAAAGTTTCCGAGGCTCTTGCTCATCTTCTTGGAGCCATCGAGGCCTTCGAGGATTGGCAAAAGAAAAACCACCTGCTGCGGCTGGCCTTCCTCTTTTTGGAAATCGCGTCCGACCAAAATATTGAAGAGCTGATCGGTGCCGCCCAATTCCACGTCGGCTTTCACCATGACCGAATCCCAGCCTTGCATAATCGGGTATTGAATCTCATGCGCGTGAATCGCCTGTTGATTGTCGATCCTGGCGTGGAAATCCTCGCGTTGCAGCATTTGCTGCAGCGTGACGCGGCTGTTTAATCGAATCACGTCCTCGTAATTCATTTTGCGGAACCAATCGCCGTTGCAGACGGTTTCGGTTTTCGCCGGGTCTAGAATCTTGAACGCTTGCTCGCGATAAGTTTGCGCGTTGTGCATCACCTCATCGCGCGACAGATGCGGGCGGGTGGCAGAGCGGCCGCTCGGATCGCCGATCATGCCGGTGAAATCGCCGATGATGAGAACCGCTTGGTGACCGAGGGCCTGGAATTGGCGGAGCTTTCGCAACACGATCGAGTGCCCAAGATGCAGATCGGTGGTGCTGGGGTCCACCCCCAGCTTCACGCGCAACGGCCGGCCGAGCGCGAGCTTCTGTTGCAGCTCGCCTTCGCTGATAATCTGGGCCGCGCCTTGTTTAAGAGAGGCGAGAGCGTCGGCCGGTTGCATGACGGAATAGTGCAACGAGGGCGGGCGCGCTGCTATTTGTTTTTGTTAAGTAATTCGCGCACTTCCTCGATAGTCAACGGCCGGTCGTGCTGGCTGAGCGCTTTTTGGCTTTTGCCCTGACCGAGGAACGGGTGATTGCCGGCGAAATCGCGGCTGCTCAGTTTCTTGTCGCCGTCGGCAGCAACACGAACGCCCGTCGCGGTCTGCGTTTCAAAAGCGAGATCGGACTTTGGAACTGTCTTGCTCGTCAGGTTTGCGGAATCATTGCTTTGATAAAACGATCGGGAACGAATTTGCGGCGAAGAAAATTCTCGCGTGTTCGAAAATATTTTCGTGTTCGTTTTTTCCTGCCAGGAGAATTTTTTGGTTTTCACTTGTCGATCTTGCGGAGCGTTGGCCGCAACGAACTTCTTTTTCTGGGCGCTGTTTTGCAATGTCATGTCCGGCCGCAGGAGACGATCAATCATTTTGCGGTCCTGCCCCTGTGCCTGCGCGCGCCGCGAGAGCAAGAGGAGGAAGAGTAGGAGAATCTGCAGAGAGCCGGCAAACGCGCGCACGTCGCTCACGCTGACCAAGCGATAGGTTGCTTGTAAAGGAAATTGTCGGCCGGGTAGTGTCCTAATGTGAAGTCATTCCAAGGTTGATCCGCTCCTTTGCTATTGACCATGCATCGGCGTTCTCACATGCTGGGCGGCCACAAATATCAACTGCTTATGAAACTCAACGCTCCGCACAAAATCATGTTTCTGCTCTCTGTGATCGTGGCCGCTTTGGGGGTGGCAAGCCACTATCAGAAGATTCAGTTTGTGACCCTTCACCAATTTGGGTTCCTGGTGGTGGGCTACGTCCTGCTGGTCCTGGCTTGTTTCATCCCCGGAAGGACCACCTAATTCGACTTTTCCGCAGGCAAAAGTCAGAGGTCCCGCCTTCGGCCAAGGCTACGGCGCGGCAAGCACAATTGTAGGGCGGCTATGTCATCCGCCGTTGTTTTTTTGTGGCGTTTCACAGAAACGCCCTGCAAATCCGCGTCATCCGCGGTTTGCTTCCTGGCTTCCTGCTTTCACTCGCGGCATTCCCGCTCCGCTCTCCGCTACCCTCATGGCGTTGCCGTGTCCGCCAGTCGGACGGACTCGTCCCGTGGCGAGCATGTCGCTCGGCCCGCTCCCTCCATTCCTGATTAATTTTCCTTTTGATTCGCCGACGGAAATCTTGCTCGCATTTTCCGGGTCAGCCGGTAGATAAAACGCGCCATGCCCGAGAAAACGTCGAAACCCATATCCGTCGTGACGGGCGGTGCAGGCTTCTTGGGTTCCCATTTGACCGATCGGTTGCTCGCGGAAGGTCATCGCGTCACCGCGATCGACAATCTGATCACCGGCAATCTCGCGAATATTTCTCACCTGGCCGGCAACGAGGATTACCGGTTCATCAAACACAACGTCTCCAACTTCATCTTCTTGCCGGAAGAGAAGATTGATTACGTATTTCATTTCGCATCGCCGGCCAGCCCGATCGATTATCTCGAGCTGCCGATCCCGACGCTGAAAGTGGGCGCTCTCGGGACGCACAACGCGCTCGGTCTGGCCAAGGACAAAAAGGCGTCGTTCATTTTGGCTTCGACCTCGGAATGTTACGGCGATCCGCTCGTCCATCCGCAAAAGGAGGATTACTGGGGCAACGTCAATCCGATCGGACCGCGCGGCGTGT
>JBEEGY010000216.1:0-4418 GCA_041167145.1 Verrucomicrobiota bacterium | reverse complement strand
CTCGGACCGCGCGAGCGCGGGGGAATATGTCGATCTTGGCGGACCTGCGTTGAAAAAGGCTGCGGACGAAGCAGGATGGCAGGTGCTGGCGGAAGCAGTTGTACCGGACGACAAGACGCGCATTCAGGAAACGATCCGTTCGTTTTCTCAACAAGGATGCGGCTTGATCCTGACGACTGGTGGAACAGGCGTCGCCGACCGCGATGTCACACCGGAGGCGATCCGCGCGATCATGCGCCTGGAGATTCCCGGCTTTGGCGAAGTAATGCGGGCGAAATCGATGAAGATCACGCCGAACGCGATTCTGTCGCGGTCGCTCGCGGCGATTGTCGATCTTGCCCTGGTTATCGCGCTTCCAGGAAAACCGAGCGGCGCGTTGGAGTGCCTTGGATTTGTTCGAGGCGCCATTCCGCACGCGGTTGCGCTGGCGCAGCACAAGCCGACGCCGTGCTGACATAATCTCTTCTGTAGGGGAAACGGTTGGCTTCCCATGGGACGTTAACAGCGTCAATTAAATCGTAACGACCGTAATTTCCGGCCGGCAATTGAATCGGTACGGAATTCGGTAGGTGCCGATTCCCGCGTTGACGTAAAGTGGACCGCCCGGCGTCTCAAACAAGCCCAAGTCGTACCGGCCAACGCCCCACGGAACGGCCAGGGCACCGTAAAACGGCAGTCGGATTTGTCCGCCATGCGAATGACCAGCAAGGATCAGATCGAAACGTTGACCGAGACTGTCCGCCATCTTCGGATAATGCATGAGCAAGATACGGCGCGCCGCTTGCGGCGGTTTGAAGGCATGGATCCCGATCAACGCCATGCCGGCGAGTTCGAGGTCGTGCTGCGACAAAACAACACTTCGATCCACCAGCCACGCGCCGCCGGTGGCGGCAAAAGCGCGCTCGCAGTCGGGGAACGACGCGCCGCTCCAGTAATCGTGGTTGCCCGGGTTTCCGTAGACCGGCGCCTTGATCTGGCGAATGAAGTCAAGCGCTTCGGGCAGGAAACGTTTGTCTTCGACGATGTCCCCGGTGAAACAAACGAACTCCGGTTTCAATTCATTGATTGTGCGAACAACGTCGGCGGCGTATTCCACGTCGCCTTTGTGATGGAAGTCGGTGAAGTGAACGAAGCGACATTTTGCGTTGTTGTTTAACCTAAGCTTCGTCACGCGCAGACACGTTGGCTCAATCCAGCGCGCATCGGCGCCGATTACAGCGGGAATGGCGAGCGCGGTCAGCCCGAGAAATTTGCGGCGGGTTATCTTTGTCATCGGGACTGTGGTCATATTAGCATATCTCATCCCGCTCAGCCGGTGTAGGGGCGCTCGCGCCGGCGAACGCAAAAGCCTGTAGCGGCGCCCGTTGGGCGCGGGCCGCAGCCAACGGCCGCGGCTACAAGGAACAGCCGTTGTAGCCACGGCGCTCTGTCGCCGTGTCTTGGCCGCGGACTACAATCGCCCCGACAGAGCGGGGCGGCTACAGAGTGCCTGGATATTGGAGCGCCTTCAGCGTACCGGAAATAGCACAGCGTTAAAACGCTGGGCTATTGTCGATCCGACGCAACAGTCCGATTTCTACTCCGGCCAAGCAAGCAGGCGCATGAAACGGAGTCCGCTTTCGGTGAGATGCGCGCGTTTGCCGCGACCCGCCACGAAATCGTGAGTCAAATAAGAACAATCGACGTCGCTCTTCTTCGCGTAAGTCAGCTCCGGCTGCGAAACTCGCTTGGCGCTCGGTTCGATCTTTAGCGGCAACCCGGTGCGCGCAAATGAAACTTCCCATGATTCCGCCGAATCGCCTTCTCCACTGCGTTTCACCATCCACGGATAGCGTTTCGGCAATTCGAAGTTTGATGAATTGGGTACGGCGACTTTGTAAAACGTCTCCTCGCCCGCAAAAAAATCGGGAAGGGTGAGGGACGGGTTCTTGTGCAGCATGAGATAGAGCTTGGCAATATTAAGTCCCGTCAGATTGATTCCGTTATAAATACCGTTGTGGTTTGGATCGTTTTTGAACAACGTGTCGTGCCACGATTCGAAATGGCGGTTGAGCATCAAATTCAATTCGAGATGCACGTGTGCGCGCTCGCGATTGATGCCGGTACCGGTATAACCCATCACCGCGATGCGTTCGCCTTTCTTGACGCGTTGACCGTTTTGCACGGCGATGGAACTGAGATGGCCGTAAAGGCTGTAGTAAGGCGATCCGTCCCAACGGTGCTCGATCACAATGTATTTGCCGTAGTTCGAGTAACCGGGCACCGGATTCGTGTGCACAACCGTGCCGTCCGCGATGGCGCGGATTTCATCGAGCGGTTCGCCCTGCGCATCGCGTTGCAAGGCGCGAATGTCGATTCCCTCGTGAAAACGCGTGTAAACAAGACCGGCGCCGGTTTGTTTTGGATCGCGCACAAAACCGTACTGGCCGCCTTCCCATGGCGTCGATTTTTCGCCCTGGTAATCGCGCTCGATGTATTGATAAAAAGCCGGGCCGTCTCCGCGAAAGAGCGCGTCATTATCGGTGGGCAACGCCAGATCGACAAGTTGGCTTTGCCCCAGCATGGAAAGGTTCGACCACAAGAGGAGGGCAAAGACAACGATGAACCCGTGCACTCGATTTTTCTGTTTCTGGGGAGCACAGGCCGCCGGCCCGTAGCATTTGGCGGCCTCGCCGAATGCATTCTTGCGCGAAACGCAACCTCGAATGCGCGCCTCATCTGCCGCGGGCACTCCAATGGTTCGCGGCAAGCTGCCGCGAACTACAGGCCAGCGCCCTGTGCTCCCCGGACTCGGATCGCGCGCCGCTCGCATTGTCGATTATCGTTTACGTTGACTAATCAGTCGCCAATCTTTCTTCATCAACGCGATATCGGCGGCAGTCAGACCAGAAGCGATATAGATTTTGCCGTCTGCAACGCGCTTGTCGATTTGCAGCTCGGTGATAGGCCGGCCGTTGATGAAAACAAAAAGCAAACTACCACCGCGTTCGATACTCAAGGAATCGAGCGCGATGCGTCCGTGTTCACTAAATTGAATGAGCACGCCGTAGGATTTGTTTGCGGAGGAGTAAGGATAAAACGCAACCACGTCCCGCTCGGAGATGCGGGGTGTGCGCTCGATTGCGATGTCTTTTCCGGAAAATTTCGCCGGCACCGAGGTGGCAAAAACTGCGGTATCGCGCGGATTGGCTTCGACGTGCAGACGGAACATGCAAGGTCGATCTTTCGCGGTCGCGATGGGCAAAACCAGGAGCGCTGCTAAACCGCTCGCGCACAAAGTTTTCATGGGCGATTGATAAAGGGTTTGACAGGATTTGCAACGTTTGCTGTTTAACCCGCTCATGAGACGCACTTTTGCCTCTCTCACCCTTATCTTCGCCCTCGTTCTTCCGATTTTCGGCCAGGAGAGCACCGGTGCGCCGCAAAAACGGAGCCTTTTCGGTCGAATGCTGCACCCGTTTTCTTCGTCGCGCCGGATCCCGCAATACAAGGATCCGAGACTGCGCGGACTTGCTCTCGATGTGTACATCGCACCGCAACCGGTGAAGCTTTCGGAGGTTCGGCAACTCGAGGTCAAAGCGGTCCTTACGAATTTAGCAAAGCGGCCCACCACGCTCGATTTTCCAACCGACCAGCGCGTCGAGATTTACTTGCGAAACGCCGCCGAGATGGTCCTGACTAAATGGTCGGACAATCACGCGATCGAGGAAAAACCCGGTACTCTCGTGATCAATCCGCAGGAAAATATCGAATACAAGGAGACCATCGCCACGCGCGAACTCTCGCCGAACAAGGTCTATATCGCGGAAGTCTTTTTCCCGAAATATCCGGAGCTGCGTGCGCGGCAGAAATTCATGACTGCGCCGTGAAGAAGTTGATAGTTGATAGCTGATGGTTGATGGAACCACACGTGTCTCTCAATCAACTTACAACTATCAACAATCGACTTTTTTCCGACTACCACATGCATCCGCAGGGACATCGGGTGCAGATGTACACCCACGAGCTTTTGCAGCCGTGGGTTGATTCGGCGCGAAAGCGCGGGTTGAGCGACATCGCCTTCACCGACCACGATCGCTACCACGCCGGCGTGGATTTCTTTGAGATCGACAAACTGCGCGAAAGAAATGTCGATTTCAAAATTCGCACCGGCATTGAGCTGGACAACGATCCGACAAGTTCGGCTGCGGGTCGCAAATGGGTGGAGAAAAATTGGGACAAACTCGATTTTGTCCTCGGCTCCGTCCACTATCTCAATCGCGACGACCAGATGTTCGACAGTGTTCCGGACGGCGCGGCGCAATTCGAGGGACGCAACATCGATGAGATTTATGCGGATTATTTTCGCCGCGTACGCGAGGTCGCTGCGACCGGCCTGGTCGATTGCCTGGCCCATGTCGATCTTATCAAGATTCACG
>JBEEGY010000215.1:0-7677 GCA_041167145.1 Verrucomicrobiota bacterium | reverse complement strand
AATGCGCGGAGCGAACTTCATACTGCTAGTTACCACTGGCCAAACCCTGCAGCAAATTTAGTGGTTCGCCTCAACCAGTGGTTTGCGACCTGCTTTTTTATGTGTCATGCGGCCCTACCAACCCTGTTTAAGATCGGTGCCGGGTTTGGGTCATCCTGCAAAAAAAGACTCGCCCGACGCAGCAAGCCCAAAGTCACCGAGCCGCGTACCGTGAATGAGCAGAATCGGATGAAGCACGCTCTCGACAAAGCGCACGCTGTCGCTCAGGAGGTCCGCAGTAACGAAAAGGCAACGAAGTTCCTCAAGCCGCTAGTTTTGGCGGACCTGCAAGGTCGAAATCTCAGCCGTACGGCTGAATAGCGCGAAACAGTTGCGCGTTGGGACTACAGTGTCGGCGGCTGGTTTTGCAGAGCCTGACGAATCTTCACCTTGAAGTCGTTTGGCGAGAGCGCTTCGGCTTGACTGGCTGCGGATTTTGGTGACGCGGCCGACGTCGCTTGCTCGTCTTTGCCGAGCTTGGAAACATCTCTTACAGGTTCCCGTTCATTGGTGGTCACAAGGTCGCGGCCGGTCGCGTCGTCCTTTTGCACATGAAAGCGGCCGTGCATGATTCCAACCAGAGGAACAAACTGGCTGCCGTTGTTTTCTACGAAAATGATATCTCTATCGCCGACCTTGAACTTCGGGCTGTCGGCTACTTCCATTGTTTCACCATCGACGGTGCCGCCGAGCATGCGAAGCGTATAAGTCTGCCCTGGAGTACCCTTGACCGAGTCCTCCACTTTAAACGTGACATAGCTGACGATGCGATGCTGCGCGCCTTCGCCAGTCCACTGAGACCTCACATCGGTCACAGCCCCTTGGAAGATTACTTCGGCCCGGGAAACCAATTCATCGAAGGTAGGAGGGATGACTGTTGTACCTTGGATGGGATTCAGAGCGAGGGAAAGGCAAGTAAGAACAAGAAAGAAAGAGGATTTTTTCATAGGGGTATTGTTGAGGTATTGGTCGTGCAGAGATGCCGAATTATCCGTTGATTATTCAATTGAGGTTCTGATACAAAATTCACTTCGGCAAGATTCATTGGCCTTAATCGAGGTCGTAAACCTCAACCATTCCCACACCCGTTCCACCGTTATATCCTTGAACGATAGCGGTGTAATTGCCGGGTTGCAGTGTCGCAACAATCGCGGATTCCAGGGGATTCGTCGGCGCGACACCGGTGCCGCTAACCTGAGTCGCCTGGGTATCCTGCCAATCATCGTTGCTCGCAATCACAGCGCCCGAGGAGTTGTGTATTTCAAGCAGCGGATCAGCCATCGCTCCCGAGACGCCGTACGCAGCAAGTGATGGCCCGATGGCCCGCACGATCAATTGTTTGGACTGCGACCCAGTAATAATGAACCCTCCAATCAAGACATCATCGCTTACTCCTACGCGGCCGCGTGTGGAAACATTCGCGAGGCGAGTCGTTGTCGAATCCAACTCATAGCCTTCGATCAATGCAATTCCGGTCGCATTGTTCACGCCGCGCACAATTGCCGTGTAATTGCCGGGGGCGAGTGTCGCAACAATCGCGGATTCTAGGGGACTGGTCGGAGCGACCCCGGTCGCGCTAATCTGGCTGGCCTGTCCGCCGGTTTGCCAATTGTCGTTGGTCGCAAGGGTCGCTCCCGTCGAATCATGCAATTCGAGTATCGGATCCGGCATGGCGGCCACGATTCCGGCGTTTACCAAGGATGGCCCAATTGCCCGCAGGATCATCTGTTTGGATTGCGACCCCTTTATCACGAAGCCTCCGATCAAAACATCGTCATTTATGCCGACGTTCATTCGGGTGGAAATGTTTGCGATGCGACTGGCTGGCGGCGTGGGCGTCGCGGTAGGAGTAGGCGTGGGCGTAGGGGTGGGTGTCGGCGCTCCATATAAAGACTGCCCGCCAGTAATGTCGTCGTTGGAAAGAGTTTCGCGACTGCTCACCACGGAATTCATCACCGCATCGACATTTTGGCCGTTCTGATCTGGGTGACCCAGCCCCAGCGCGTGCCCAAGTTCGTGCAGCAACACTCGCCGAATTTCGCCGATGGCACGCCCGTTTGATCCAAAGCGGAGCGAACCGCGATACGAATCCCAGCTTTGCGCGGTGTTGAAGAGAATGTCCGCTTCCACCATGCGCGAACCCGACATTCGGTAATAAGTAACCGCGAGCGTGCCCGAGCCGAAGGACTGTCCGAAGACCGTACTGGAGAAGACAATTGAATTGACTCCGTCGCCCGATGAAACCGCACTGGTATTGGTATTAGAGGTAAGTTGGACACGTTGAATCTTTTGATCCCACATGTTCAGGGCCGGAGCAGCCGCCGTGTCCCAAGACGTATTTCCGTCAATCAACGTGCGGCCTGCATTACCTAAACCGAGTTGAAAGGTCACCGTAGCGGCGGACCAGCTGGCTCCCTCGGTCACATAAGCTTCCAGCGAGGAAATTTTTGCGTCGAAAACGACCGTAAAAATCCCGCAGGCAAGGAGACTACGAAGCAATGGCTTAACTGAAAAGGAGGCACAATTGGAATGAAAGGGAAGCCGAGGGGTAAATTTCATTATAAATACTAGAAAGCACGAAGCGTGCTCATTGGAGAGAGGGCGGACATTTTATTAACTTTGTGGACAAAGTTAACGGAGCTCTCGCAGCTCACCCGCCGCTAGCGAAGGCTCAGGGAACGATGAAGATCCTTTGCGCGTAAGGATCTTTCACTTTGCTGCCCGGGGCATAACCACTCACGTCCACATACTTGCTGGAGTCGAATGGACTAAAAACATAGCCCGATTTTCCGGGGACCGGCTTGGCAACGGGGAATTCCGCTGAAGGACTGGAGCCGCCGACAGGCGCACCACTTTTAGACTTCGCGGTTGTCGGTTGATTCGATGGTCGAGTTGAAGTTGTCGTCGTCTGTGGTTTGGCCTTGGTCTTCGGCGAAGCCGCCGCGATCGGATGGCCAGGAACATAAACGTCCGTCGTGGCTGCTGCATTTTCCGGCGGCCGATCTTCAAACTGCCGGGCAACAATTCGCACCGGCGCAGTCGCCACGTGATACGAAGTAACCGCCGCCTTGTGTGCCACCCCGCAACCGGTCAGCATCATTCCCGCAGAAAAGAAAATGCTGACCGATATCCTCACAGTTCTGTCCTTATACCGATGGCCTACATCAGCGCAACTGACTGCGGAAGAGACGCGCCGCGATCACCTTGCGGTTAGCGTTGCGAGAAAATCGCTCATGTTCTGTTCGGTCGTCGACCAGGAACACATCAGTCGATAGACATCCGGCTCCATGAATTTGTAAAAGTGCCATCCGCGCGCGCGAAGATCGCGGACCAAATTCTCGTTAAGGCGAACGAACACTGCGTTGGCTTCTACTGGAAAGGCGATGTCGATCTTACCCTCGCTTCGGAGACGATCGGCCAGCTTTTGCGCAGCCGTGTTGGCGTGCCGTGCATTTCGCAACCAAAGATCGTCTTTCAATAATGCCGTCCAGGGTGCGGCAAAAAACCGCATCTTCGAAGCCAGTTGACCTGCCTGTTTGACGCGATAATCGAATTCACGAGCCAGCTCCTTTTTCAGAAAAACGACGAGCTCCCCCGCCCCCACGCCGTTTTTTATTCCACCAAAACACAAAACATCGACGCCAATTTCCCAGGTGATATCCTTTGGTGCGCACTTGAGAGCCGCAATTGCATTTGCGAAACGAGCGCCATCCATGTGCAGCAACAATTCTCGCCGTCGCGCAAATTCACCGATCGCCGCAATCTCGTCGCGAGTGTAAACCGTTCCGAGCTCTGTTGCCTGCGTAATACTAATCACGCGCGGCTTATGCGAATGAAGCTCACCCTGCGTCCCCATAATCGCCTCTGCTTCGCCGATGTCGATCTTGCCCTTGGCGCCGCCGACCAATAGCAACTTCGACCCTTTCGTAAAAAATTCCGGCGCACCGCACTCATCGCTCTGGATATGCGAACGTTCGTGGCAGATGACGCTGTGAAAGGATTGACAGATTTGCGCCAGGGCGAGCGCGTTCGCGGCCGTGCCATTGAAAACAAAGAAAGCCTCGCAATCGATTTCGAAAATTTCCCGTACTTGTTCGCAAACGCGCGCCGTCCAGCGATCCTCGCCGTAGGAGGCCGCCGCGTCGGCATTCGCTTTCTGCAAAGCGTCCAACGCTTCCGGGCAAATCGGCGCGGTATTGTCGCTGGCAAACTCGTGGCGTTCCACGCACGTGCTCATGTCGATCTTGCTAATCGACTTCGCGCCTTCGGGCAAACGCCGCGCGATGCTCGTAACGCAAAAAAGGATCGCCTGGCGGTGTCTCCTGAGCCTTCGCTCTCAGAAGCCCGCCAGGCAAATCACCTCTACTTGCTCCCTAAAATTATGTACAGCCCCGAAGAAGAAATATGATGAACAAAATCGGGATCGGTATTCCCAGAAGCCAAAGCAAAATGTACCCCGCTGCGCCTTTTTCCCTCAACCTTTCTGCAAATTTCATGTCCGTTAATCCTTTCCTGTTCTCTTTCATGATTCGAATTCCGCCCGGAAATTGAGCGTGTCCACCCGCAGAATCTTCGGATCGTCATAAAAGCGAAATACTTCCTTGGGCTTTGCCTAACCTAAATCGCGGAGTAAATTTTGGACCCATGAATTCTCTGCAAAGCGAGGTCGAACGTCGCGGCGAGCAGATCTTTGACCTCGTCGACCAGCATCCCGAGTCGCTTTTCAGCAAGGCCGGCTTTTATCAGCGCATGATGGCGCTATCCATGCGCGACGAGCACTTCAAGGTGCAGCTGTTTCGCTTTGTCGACGTTCTCGCCTCGCTTCGAGGCGGCCGTGAGATCGTTCGCCATCTCGACGAATATTTCGAGGACACACGCAACGGCTTTACGCCTCTCATCCGCACCGGCGTGCAAATCGCCAAGGTCGCGCCGTGGATCAGCGGTCAGGTCCTGCGGTGGAACGTCTCCGGCATGGCGCGACAGTTCATCGCAGGAAAAAATCCGCGCGATGTTATGAAAACTCTGCGCAAACGCCGCGAAGAAGGCATCGGCTTCACGGTCGATCTTTTGGGCGAAGCGGTGGTGAGCGAACAGGAAGCGACCGGATACGCCGCGCGTTGCATGGAACTGCTCGAACATCTCGCGGCCGAGACGGAAGGCTGGCAAGATCCGCTCGGCGAAGGCGAGGAACTATTCCCCGTCGTCAACCTTTCGGTAAAAATCTCCGCGCTCTATTCACAGATGAATCCGGCTGATCCGGCCGACGCGATCGCACATCTTTCCGCCAAGTTGCGCCCGATCTTACGGCGCGCGCGCGAACTTGGGGCCTTCATCAACTTCGACATGGAGAGTTACGCGCACAAAAACACCACACTCGAACTCTTCTGCGCGCTTTTCACCGAACCGGAATTTCTCGACTGGCCGCATATCGGCATCGTTATCCAGGCTTATCTCCGCGATGCCGAAGAAGATTTGTGGCGCTTGATCGATTGGGGCCGTGCGCGCGGCACACGCTTCACCGTAAGACTCGTCAAAGGCGCGTATTGGGATTACGAAAAAATTAAGGCGCGACAGAACGGCTGGGCCGTCCCTGTGTATGTGCAGAAGCCCGAGAGCGATGTGAACTTCGAAGCGCTCAGCCGCATTTTGCTCGAGAACGAATCGCTGGTCACCGCGGCATTCGGTTCGCACAACGTCCGCAGCATCGCGCACGCGCAAGCCCTGGCTGAAGCTCTCGGCATCGACCGGAGCCGCTTCGAGTTCCAATTACTTTATGGAATGGCTGGCCCGGTCAAACGCGCGCTCGCCGAAATGGGTTATCGCGTGCGCGAATATTGTCCCGTCGGCGAGCTCTTGCCGGGCATGTCGTATCTCGTGCGCCGTTTGCTCGAGAACACATCTAACGAAGGGTTTTTGCGCGCGAAATTTTCCGAGAACGTTTCCGCCGAGCAACTGCTGCGTGATCCAGCCGAACTTGTCGCTCAAAGCAGCAACGGCGCGGCAGATCTCGAGAAGACGCGGCAAGATCGACATGTAGACAACAGCGCCTCTCTCGACACCCCGCCGGGCGACACCTACGAAAACGCGCCCCTCGTCAATTTCGTCCACGACGAATCGCGTGAGAAGATGCGCACCGCTCTCGAAGAGGTCCGTTCAGCACTCGGCAAGAAATATCCGGTCGTTATCGACGGGAAGAGGATTTGGATGGACAAAACCATTGCCTCGCTCAATCCGAGTTCGCCCGATCAGGTTGTCGGTCATCTTTGCGAGGCGGGAATTCCAGAAGCGGAACGTGCTGTCAAAGCCGCGCGTGAAGCTTTCGCGCATTGGAGTCGCACGCCTTTCGAGAAACGGGCACGATTACTCGAACGCGTTGCATCGATTATGGATCGACGCCGCTTCGAACTTTCCGCGCTTGAAGTTTTCGAGGTCGGCAAGCAATGGGCGGAAGCCGACGGCGACATTCGCGAGGCGATGGATTTCTGTTTGTTCTATGCGCAGCAAATGCGTCTGCGCGGCCGGCCGCGTCTCACGCAGCACGTGCCCGGCGAAGAAAGTTATCAACATTACTGGCCGCGCGGCGTCGCGCTCGTCATTGCGCCCTGGAATTTCCCGATCGCGATCATGTGCGGAATGGTTTCAGCCGCGATCGTTACCGGCAACACCGTCATCATGAAGCCGGCCGAACAATCGGCTGTATGCGGCGCCATGCTCATGGAAATTTTTGAGGAAGCGGGCATTCCGCCGGGCGTGCTGAATTTCCTTCCGGGCAAGGGTTCGGTCATCGGTGCACACTTGGTCGATCATAAAGATGTCGATCTGATCGCGTTCACTGGTTCGCGCGAAGTGGGCCTGCGCATTTGGGAGAGCGCCGGCAAAACGCGCGAGGGTCAACTCGAACTCAAGCGCGTCGTTTGCGAGATGGGCGGGAAAAACGCCATTATCATCGATTCCGACGCCGATCTCGATGAAGCGATTGTCGACACCATTTATTCCGCGTTTGGTTATCAGGGACAAAAATGTTCTGCGTGCTCACGACTTATTGTTCTCGAAGAAAACTACGGCCGCGTCATCGAACGTTTGCTCTCCGCGGCCGCCAGTTTGCGCGTCGGAAATCCGGAAGATCCCGGCGTAACGATCGGCCCCGTGATCGACGAAGCCGCTTACAATCGCATCCGCGATTACATCGAGATCGGCAAGAACGAGGCCACGCTCGCGTATCAAAAGGGAAATATCCCCGAGAAAGGTTTTTTTATTCCGCCCACGATCTTCACGCGCGTGCAGCCGAATGCGCGCATCGCGTGCGAAGAAATTTTCGGGCCGGTCCTGAGCGTGATCAAAGTGCAGGACCTCGACGAAGCTATCGCGGTCGCCAACAACACCGACTTCGCTTTGACGGCCGGATTTTTCTCGCGCAGCCCGGCTAATATCGAGCGCGCTAAAGCCGAGATTATCGCCGGCAACCTTTACATCAATCGTTCATGCACGGGCGCGGTGGTCGGACGCCATCCATTCGGTGGATTTAAGATGAGCGGCGGTGGCACCAAGGCCGGCGGCGGAGATTATCTGCTTAACTTTATGGTGCCACGCGTCGTTACGGAAAACATCATGCGCCACGGTTTTGCGCCCGAAGAAACA
>JBEEGY010000214.1:0-4815 GCA_041167145.1 Verrucomicrobiota bacterium | reverse complement strand
TTTCCGTTGATCACCATGCGCCTGTTCTCGGAGGAATTTAAACTCGGCACAATCGAACCGCTCATGACCGCCCCGGTGCGCGACTGGCAGGTCGTCCTGGCAAAATTCTTCGGCGCGCTCGTTTTCTACATCGTTCTCTGGCTACCAACGCTGCTTTACTTCGCGATCTTTCAGAAGATCACGCATCAGGACGCGGCGAATTCGACCGGAGCCTACTTGGGTTCATATCTGATGCTCCTCTTGCTCGGCATGTTTTATGTTTCAGTCGGCTGTCTCGCCTCGGCCCTGACGCGAAACCAAATCATCGCGGCGGTCATTTCGTTTTGCCTGATCACGCTCCTGTTTTTCCTCGGACTGGTTCAGTTCATCTTGCAAGAGATTAATTCGGAGACGCGCGACTTGCTCGGCTATTTCTCTTCGCTCGAACACATGGGAACGTTTTCACGCGGCATCATCGATACGCGGCCGATTATTCTCTACCTAAGCATGACGGTGGTGATGCTGACGCTGACCTATCAGGCGTTCCAATCACGCAAATGGAGATTGTAACCGATGGCTGAAGAGACAACGCCACCGGCTCGGCCCAAGAAAATCCATCGGCTCCAGATCGGGTTCAACGTTCTGGTGCAGGTAATTTTGGTGCTTTTCCTCGCGGCCATAGTGAACGCACTCGCCTTCCGGCATTACAAACGCTGGGATTTTTCGCGCGACCAGAAATATGCGCTCTCCGACAAAACGAAGCGCTTTCTCGGCACGATTAAAGGCAAAATGCGCGTAACCGTTTTCTTTGGGCCCAATGTCCCCATCGCGGGTGACGTGCAAAGTTTGCTGACGGAGTATCAATATGCCGCCAAGGGCAAGATCGACATCGAAAACATCGATCCGGAGCGCAACCTTTCCCGGGCCAAGGAGATGTTCGAGCGATACAAAGTAGTGAGCGAAGAAAGTTTGGTCGTGATCGATTACGAAGGACGCAACAAGACCGTGAAAGCGTCGGAGATGGCGGAGTTTGACCAGGGCAATCCGATGCTCAGAGAAGAGCCGCGGGTAGCCGCGTTCAAAGGCGAGCAAACGATAACGAGCGCGATGATGGACCTGGTGGAAGGCAAGAAGAACACGCTCGGTTACGTGCTCGGACACAAGGAACCGCCGCTCACCCCCGACAGTCCGATCTCCACGCTGAAAACTTTTATCGAAAACGAAAATATCAAGTTCCAGGAACTGAACCTGTTTGACGTTGGTGCCATTCCGCCCGAGCTGAAAACGATCATGATCGTCGGCCCGCAATATGACTTCTCCGATCGCGAGATGAAATTGTTGCGCGATTTTTGGAACAAACAAGGACGCATCCTGTTGTTGATCGATCCTGCGGCCAAGACGCCGAAGCTGACCGCGTTCCTCAACGAGCTCGGGGTAAAAGTGAATGACGACCGGTTAATGGCGAACATCAAAACCGGCATCGAAGAAATCGCCCGCGTTCGCGATGTCATCGCCCGTTTTCTGCCGGACACGCCGATTACAAAACGGTTGGCTGATGTGCGTGCGCCTTTTCTTGGCGGCACCTCTTCCTTAACGCTCGAGGCCGATCGGGTTCGCGCGGCGAATATTCAGCTGCAGCCGCTGGCTCAGGCCGAAAAAGGATACTGGGGCGAGGTTGATTACAATTCGACCGACGAAGCAAAACTTCAGTTCGACCCGGCGCGCGACCATGCCGCGCCCTTGAACATTGCTGTCTCGATTGAGAAAGGTGGGAGCGACGACGAGCGCGTGCAAATGAATTCCTCGCGCATGGTCGTGGTGAGCAACGCGACTTTCATTCAGGAGGCCGCGCTCACGCAAGGACAGCAGGCGCTTGATTTCATCTCCGCCGACGTGAATTGGCTGCTCAGTCGCGAACAGCTCATCGGCATCGCACCGAAAGTTCCGAAGCCGCTCACCTTCAGCCTGAGCGACGAGGCACTGCGTAGTGTGCGCTGGATCATTCTTGTCCTGTTGCCGCTCGTTCCGGCCGCGATCGGGGTGGCAGTTTGGTGGAAGCGTCGCGCTTGAGAAGAATCTGCGATGCAAAAGAGATTCGTTCCAAGAATAGATCATTCTGTTGTAGGGCAAGCGGCCGCCGCGGCGACCTTGCCATTTCAGAAGAACGGCAAGCGGAGCGGTTGCCCTACAATTACTGACGAAACATGAAGTGGAAAACGACGCTCATCTTGCTGGTGATTGCCATAGGCGGCGGCCTTTACATCAAGTTTGTCGAAATGAAGCGCCCGCCCCAGCTCGAGGCGCAGCGCCAGGCGCAGAGCGTGGTCAATTTCAACCGCGAGAAGCTGGAAGGAATCATCATTGAGAACGGTGATGACAAGATCGACATCCGGGGTCGTGACAATAAGTGGCGCCTCGAAATGCCGATCAAAGATCAGGCTGACAACGCTTTGATTAGCGCTCTGCTCGCGAACCTGGAAGCCTGGCAGAAAGAGACCACTATCCCGGAAAAGGAAATCGCAGCGGACAAAAGTAAACTTGCCGAATTCGGGCTCGAGAAGCCGAAGCTGCGTTTGAAGCTAATCGGCGAGAAAGCGCCGCCGGCAATTCTCTTCGGTAAAGATGGCGCCCTGGAAGGAAAGATGTATGTGCGCTTCGAGAACTCGAAGGACGTGTTTCTTGTCTCGCAATCGGTCAAGAAAGAGATCGAGAAAAAGGCGGATGATTTCCGCGATCGAAAGCTGACCGATCTGGCCACGGGTCAGGTTGGACGCGTGGTTTTGAAAACGCCGGCCGGTGAGATGGAACTTCAGAAGAAAGGCGATCACTGGGAGATTATGAAACCGATGCGCGCACGCGGCGACGACCAGAAGGTCGGCGATTTGATCGCGCAGGCGACAACGGCGCGCATTCAACAATTCGTGGCCGACGATCATGGCGATCTGCATCCCTACGGCCTGGCCGAGCCACGTGGTTCGATCACATTGTTCGGACCGGACGACAAGTCCGCCGGTCGGACGGACTCGTCCCGCGGCGAGCAAGGACAGATGCTGCAGATCGGTGGCGCGGCGCAGAAAGAGAAGGACCAGGTTTATGTGCGCTCGGCTGCGCGCGGCTTCGTTTACTCGTTGCCGAAAAAAATCGAAGACATCCTTAACACGAAACCGAATGATCTGCGCGACCGCCATTTGGTCCGGTTCGACACGAACATTCTCGATCGCATTACGATCGATTCGGCGACCAAGGGCAAGACGGTCCTGGCCCGAAAAGGCGAAAACTGGACGGTGGCGAGCCGCAACAATGCTGCGGCGGATTCCGGTGAAGTGCGGCGTTTGATCGACATGTTGAAGCAGGAACAGGTCGCGAAATTTGTCGAAGACGTCGCTTCAAATCTCCCGAAGTTTGGTTTGGACAAGCCGCAGCTGCAAATCACGCTAAGCTCATTTGCCTCGGAGAACACGGCTGAGACCAAGGCCGGCGAAAATCCCATCGCTACCGTCGTCTTTGGCAAGGTGGATGGGGGCAATGTCTATGCCCGTTTAAGCGATGAGCCGTTTATTGTCGCAGTGCGTCGCGCCTTACTCGACGATATTCCGGTTGATCCGCTGCAGTGGCAGGAATTGTCGGTCTTCAAATTTAAGCCGGAACAGATTCACCGGCTCAGCGTTACGAACAACGGAGCCGAGCAAACGCTCGTGCGCGGCGCGAACAACGAATGGAGTTGGTTGAAAGGGAGCGGGCCGATCAACCAGGTGAATGTACAATCGCTGCTGAACACGCTTACCAATTTGCATGCCGTCCGCTGGATCGGATCGACAACCCCGCAGCACGGCTTCGACAAGCCGCAGGTCGCGATCACATTTACGACCTCGGCGGACGACAAGGCACTGCACAAACTGATGGTCAGCGGCCCGGCCGGTAACGGCATGTGGTTCGCCAAGACGGACGAACGCGAAGGAACGTTTGTGCTCAACAATCCGGATTTCAACGCGCTAAGGTTGCCGCTCGTGGCCGAACCGGCGGCGGCGCCGGTGCCATCGGCGAGTGCGAGCGCTTCGCCGATGCCGTCGGCTCCCGCAAAGCCCTGATTCTGTAGCGGCGCTCTATGAGCGTCGAACCTGTGTCATTCCGAGCAAGTCGAGGAATCTCTTACCCTTTCCGGAAGGCAGTGAGAGATGTCTCGACTCCGCTCGACATGACAGACGGCGGTCGCAGACCGCCGCTACAGTTTATCCGCGGTATAAATCGTCACGATTCCTCCGGTGAGCGGCTCGGCAGTTGCATTCGCGAAGCCGCTCGATTCCATGAGACGCAACATCGTTTCGCCATTCGGAAACTGCTCGATCGAATCGCCTAGATAACTGTAGGCGCTTTTTTTGCGGGTGAGAAACGACCCGAGAAAAGGCAGGCATCGATGCAAATAGAACCGGTAAACCGCGCGCAGGATCGACATCGTGGGCAGTGAGAACTCGAGCACCAGCAGATGACCGTTCGCTTTGAGAACGCGCGCCATTTCCCGGAGCGCACCGCCATAATCTTCCATATTGCGCAGACCAAACGCAACGGTCACGCAATCGACTGATGAATTATCGAGCGGCAAACGCATCGCATCGGCCATCATGGTCCTACGCACACCCTTGCGTTTGGCGATCGCCAGCATTTCTTCGGTGAAATCCGCGCCGATAATTTCGGCAGTCGGCAATTTCTTTTGCAGGGCAAGCGCGAGATCGCCCGTGCCCGTGGCGAGATCGACAATCGAGCAGGTTGCCGGCGAGCGAGATGGACCCCGGCCCGAAAGGGCTGACGAGCCGGGAGGCGAATCATCAATTTTCGCGA
>JBEEGY010000213.1:0-7253 GCA_041167145.1 Verrucomicrobiota bacterium | reverse complement strand
CGCAAACATTCCGGGATTTTTTTTGAAAACCTCGCGCAACTCGTGAAAGAACTTGGGAAACCGGAAAAGATTATTGTCGGGCTCGGGCCGGGATCGTACGCGGGCACTCGTATCGCCATTTCCGCCGCGATTGGATTGCAGGCATCTGGAGGGATGGGCTCTGGCCCGTCCGCGAAGACAAGCGGACGACACCCGCCGCGGGGGGCCGGCTTCGGTCGTCCCTCCACAACGTTTGGTGTGCGGCTGGTCGGCTATCCATCAATTTGCGCAATCGAGACGGAGGCAGGCGATTATTGCATGATCGGCGACGCGCGCCGGAGCTCGTTCTATTTCGCGTGCATTCGCGCGCATGATTTGGTCGAAGGCCCCACGTTATTGAGCGAAGCTGAACTGAAAGAAAAAATGGATACAGTGAAGGAGGACATATCGATATTTTGTTCGGAACCTCTCCCGCAATTTGAGCGTGCCGTGCTTCGTTATCCATCCGCCAAAATTCTGGCGAAGCTCGCGCGAGATCCGCACCGCGCTTTTGCGCTGCCGCCGCTCGAGCCGATGTATTTGCGCGAACCGCACATCACTTTGCCAAGATAAGCGGGTGGCGGAACATAGGCTTTGAGCCTGTGCGCCCAACAGGCTTTTAACCTGTTGCCACTGCGAAAAACAGGCAGATTGCCTGTTTGCCGCACAGACAGAGTGTCTATGTTCCTTAATCATACATGAACGGAGCCTACCGATGTTGGGTTGAGATCGACCGAAGCGCATTGCGCTACAACACGCAGCTCGTGCGCGACCGAATTGGCGCGGCCGAGCTTCTCGCCGTAGTCAAAGCGAATGCCTACGGGCACGGCATGGTCCGGGTAGCCGAAACGCTCGCGGATCAAGCACAGTTGTTTGGCGTCGCGAATTTGGAGGAAGCAATCACGCTTCGCGCTGCCTTGCCCCATCCCATTGTCATACTCGGCCCGGCCATTCCGCAGGAAAGATCGACGATCGCCGAGCGCGGATTCATTCCGTCGGTTTCAACTCTGGAAGAGGCGCAGGATTTCGATCGCCTCGCGCGCGAGACACCGGTGGCGATCAATTTCAAAGTCGATACCGGCATGGGCCGAATGGGCGTTCCGGAAGGTGAAGCAGTCGCCGTTTTCAAAAAGGTCGCAGCATTACCGAAGATCAGGATCCACAGCGTATCAACGCACATGCCCGTTTCCAACGAGGACGCCGAGTACACACGTGACGAGCTGGTGCGATTCAAGAAAATTGTCGAACAGTTTCGCGCGGAAGTGCCGGGCAATTACAAAGCGCATGTTCTACAAAGCGCCGGCGTGCTCGCTTTCGCCGATCCGACATTCGATATCGTGCGCGGTGGCATCATATTCTACGGCATTTCGCCCCTCCCCGAATTTCAGAAATTATTGAAGCCCGTGATGACGTGGAAAACGCGGATCGCGCTCATCCGCGACATGCCCAAGGGCAGTTCGATCAGTTATGGGCGAACGTTTATTACTCCGAAGGAAATGCGTGTCGCGACGATCTCGGCCGGCTATGCCGATGGTTATCCGTGGCACCTGTCGAACCGCAAGGCGGCGGTTTTGGTGCGCGGAAAAAGATGCGCGCTGCTTGGGCGCGTGACCATGGACCTGATGGTGATCGATGTGTCCGAAATGGAAGATGTCGATCTCGGCGAAGAAGTCGTGTTAATGGGGCGACAGGGCAACGAGGAAATTTCCGCCGGGGAACTGGCCCACCGCGCCGGCACGATTACCTGGGAAATCATCACGCGCATTAGCACCCGGGTCCGGCGTGTTTATGTTTGAGGAGTGGGGCTCCCTCACCTCAATCCTCTCAATGCTCCGCCCAGTCGCAATCCCGGGGCGGACGCGAAGCGCCAGGTGAGGGCATTCTTTGGTCACCACGGCGATTTGCCTCCTTCACAAGGCTACGGCGCGCCAGGGGAAACCGCCGCTTCTTGTTTGGTGCATGCGTCGCGTTTAGGTTTGGGCGTTGCTTCAACTGTTCAACGCTCCCACCCTTCATCGCTTTAACGAACCCCATGTTCCAAATAATTTTCAATGAGCTGAGCGCGGCGGAAATGTCGGCTTTGCCCAAGCCATTACAGCTCGATTTGCTGGCCGAGTTCCAGATCCTGCCCGAAGACCTCGGTCATCTCGATGGCAAACGTTTCGGCGTGATTGAGCGCGAAGGGAAAAAATTATATCGATATCGCGCGAAAGATTATCGGATTTATTTCGCCAAGACGGACGAAGGCATCACCGTACACCGTGTCCTGCACAAGAACACGTTTCGAGATTTTCTTTTCCGCAGCAAACTGCCGATGTCGGAAGACGCGGCGCTCGGTAAGACGCGTGAGTTCTGGAAATTGATCGAGCAGGGGGAGAAAACGCGGAAGGCCTAGTGAGGAGGTCCATCGACCCTTTGGGCTGCGCTCAGGGCAAGCTTTCGCGTGCGATGACAAAACTGTAGCGGCGGTCTATGACCGCCGATTCCAATTAATTTCGGCGCTCATAGAGCGCCGCTACAGGAAAAGGCGCTCGCTGCCGCGAGGGCTTCTTGAACTGTAGGGGAAGCCGTTGGCTTCCCAACCGGGACGCTAACAGCGTCCCCTGCAATCACTTCATCAAGAGCACCGAGCGGCTGCGCTTAATCTCTCGCGTGATCTTGCGGTGCATGTGCGCTGGCATTCCGGTGACGCGGCGGGGAAGAATCTTGCCGCTTTCAGTGACGAATTTTTTCAGCAGATCGGGGTTCTTATAATCGATTGCCTCGACCGAAATGTCGATCCGGCGCCGCGGCATGGTGCGATTGGCGCGGCGAAAAGCAGATCGGCGTTTGGCGGTTTTTGGTTGCATCGATGATTACCTGGTCTCGCGGTGCAATGTATGCCGTTTCAGAAAAGGATTATACTTTTTCTTTTCGAGCCGATTGGGCGTGCGCGGACTTTTCTTGTTGCGCGAAGACATGTAACGCGAAGCCGGTTGGCCCAGCGCTTTCGCTTCAGTGCATTCGAGAGTGATGATTTCCTGGGCCATGGAGATTAGTCTCGCTCCTTCACTTCCTGCTCGGGCTTCTCTTCTTCTTCGCCCTCGCCGCCTTCGTCATCGGTCAATCCAAAGAGCGATGTGACCGATTGCCGGACGCGCGACGCTTTATTTTGCTTCTCCAGCTGAGATTGACATTCGACCGTGAACCGGGCGAACGGAATCGCCTCGAGACGCGCGCGTGGAATCTGTTTGCCGGACATTTCGCAAATGCCATAGGTGCCGAGCTCGATGCGCTTGAGCGCCTGGTCGATTTCGTAAAGCGCGTCCTGTTCCTGGGAAAGCAAGCTAAGCGCGAAATCGCGGTCGTAAGCATCCGAACCGGCATCGGCCTGGTGCATTCCGAAGGCGGAAGCTTCACTTCCTTCCGCGCGCGAACGCAACGTGTCCTGGGCGACACCGGCCATCGAATCGACCATGGCATCGCGCAGTTGCAGGAGCTTCTCCTTTTGGCTGCGCGTGAATGAGTCGAGCTTGCGTTCGCGATGATTCTTCCCGGGGAGCGTGAAACTGTCGTTTACGCCACTTGAATTGCGTTTGCCTGCCGGCTTGGAAATTTTCGAACGGCTTCCAGGGTGCGCTGCCTTTTTTGTCGCCTTGGCAGGGGCCTTCCGCGCCGGCTTGGCTTTGCGAGCGGCGGACTTTTTGGCGGGAGCCTTTTTCTTTGATTTGGCCATAATTTAAAAGGCGCCTTTCCGGCGCCAAAAACGGAGGCTTAATTAAGGACATTTAGGAAAAGGCGCAAGGAGAGATTTCCCCTAAAAAAATAGGGCGTTTTGCGACAGGTAGCCCGGCGTTTTAACGCTGGGAAGCCGGTAATAGCCTCGCGGGTCCCGGGAGGGACGACAGAACATTTTCTTTCGTCCCGCCGGACTCGTCCGTCCTTATCACTCAAGCGGGTTGTTCGCACGGCGCCCATCGATTAACACCTCGCTTCAGCGAGGTGGTTTAGCGGCGAAAAATGCAGCAAAACCGTTTAAACGGTTTTAGGGCTCGTCACGGAGTGACACCGCGCTAAAGCACGGTGTTAATCAAATGCTTCACGAACTGGCGCTGGAGTAATGGCGCAGGGCAAAACGCCAAAAGACGCGCGACAGCCAAAAGACGACGGTTGATGCGACAACCAGGTGAAACATGAGCCAGGTGGGCTGCCCGAGCGATTTAATGAGCAATCGCGCCGGGATGTTTGCAATGATCACCACGGGAATGATCCAGCCAAAGACAAGGCGAAACAGGCGTGGATAAATCACATCCGGGTAGCGCGCGATGTTGAGGAAGTTGAAGTAGCCGTAAACCAGCCCCTGCGCTCGCACGATCCAGAAACTGACCGCGGCCAGGCTGAGCATGATCGAGTAATGGACGGCCACGCCGAACATGAGCGCGACGAGATAGAGCAAGATCGACATCGGACTGGGGACGATGCCGAGGCGCGCCAGTGAAACGCAAACGACCACGGCGCCGAGGCCCGCATTGATTACGCTGTCGAGACCAAATTGTTTGGTGGAAACAGCGAACTGACTATCGATCGGCAAAACGAGGAGCGAATCGAGTTTTCCCGTGCGCACGAGCTCGGGAACACTGGCGACATTCACAAAGAAAAAGGCCTGGAAAAGCTGCGCGATGATTTGATGCGTGCCGACAAGCAGGACCACTTCCCATTTTGACCAGTCGCCAATTCGATCGACCTGGCCGAAGATGATGCTGAAAAAAACGATCTGGCCGCAGAACCACAGGACCTCCACCACCATCCAGAGGAGAAAGTTTGCCTTGAAACTTAGCTCCCGGATGAGGGAGTTGCGCAGCATGATCGAATAAATTTCTATGTAACGGCGCACGACGTTTGTCTGTCTTAGCATATGCTACCGCGCCTCCCACAAAAATGAACTACACAGATTGTCATCCCGAACGGAGGGAGGGACCCCACTGGCGTCCGAAGGTCACGCAAGGTAACTCGTGTGTTCAGCGGCAACTTGTGAGGTCCCTCGTCATCGGAGCCTGCCCTGAGCGAACGCAGAGAGCTGAATGGGCGATTCGGCATGACACCGATAAAAAGTTATGAAACGCTTTCTCCCGCTCATCGTCATCGTAATAGGATTGTCGATCTTGCTCCTGGTCCTCCGCCAATGTCGCGGCAGCGGCGACGTTAATTACCAGACCGCACCGGTGGCGCGCGGACCTCTCACGCAAGCAGTGACGGCGACCGGGACATTGAATCCGGTAGTCAATGTTCAAGTTGGCAGCCAAGTCTCAGGCAACATCCAGAAGTTGTTTGCTGATTTCAATTCGAAGGTAAAAGCGGGTGACGTCGTCGCGCAGATCGATCCGGTTTTATTTCAGGCCACCGTGATACAAGCGGAAGGCGATCTGGCCAGCGCGCAAGCAGGGCTCGAACTTGCGAAAGTGAATGCGGTTCGCACCCAGGACCTGGTGGCGAAACAAAATTCTGCCAAGGCTGATCTCGACCAGGCCATGGCAACCCTCCATCAAGCCGAAGCCAACGTGAAAATTAAACAAGGCGCGCTCGATAAAGCGAAGGCCGATCTCGACCATTGCAGGATCACATCGCCAGTAGATGGCGAAGTCATTTCGCGCAGTGTCGATGTCGGGCAAACGGTCGCAGCCAGTTTGCAGGCCCCGGTAATTTTCACGATCGCGAACGACCTGACGAAAATGCAAATCGACTCGAACGTGGCGGAAGCGGACGTCGGTGTCGTGACAGTCGATCAGGATGTCGATTTTACGGTGGACGCATTTCCGTACCGGACATTCCACGGGAAAGTGGTTCAAGTGCGCAACGCGCCGATCACAGTCCAGAACGTTGTCACCTATGACACGGTCATTGGCGTGAACAATGCCGATTTGAAATTGAAACCGGGCATGACCGCGAATGTGTCGATCATCGTAGCACACGTCGATAATGCTCTGCAGATCAAAAACGCGGCCTTTCGTTTTCGACCGGCGGACGCCACACCGGCGCCAAATCCTTCCGCGGGTCCGAGAACGGGAACTGGTCCACGCAGCGGCGGTGCTCCGCGCGACCGCCCGCGTAATGAGCGAACGATTTACATTTTGAGCGGGGGAAAACCGAAGCCGGTTCAGATAAAGGTCGGAATCAGCGACGGCATTGTCACGGAAGTGACGGAAGGATTGAAGGAAGGCGACCGCGTCGTGACCGCGGCGATCAATACCGCGTCTCCGTCGCAATCGCCGCCGGCGAATCCGTTCGGCGGGCAGCGACGCTTTTAGCTAAGAATCGACAATCAACCATGGAAAACGGCGTGCTTGTTCATCTGGACGATGTTCACAAGACATATCGATCTGGCGAAATGGAAGTGCGTGCGGTCCGCGGAGTCACGCTCGAAATCAAGCAAGGCGAGTTCGTCGCGTTGATGGGCGCGAGCGGTTCGGGCAAATCGACCCTCATGAACATTCTCGGCTGTCTCGATCGACCTTCGGCCGGGCGCTACATTCTCGATCGCTCCGATGTCTCCGGGCTGGATCGAGATCAACTCGCCGACATTCGCAACAGCAAGATCGGATTCGTTTTTCAAGGGTTCAATTTGCTCCCGCGAACATCGGCGCGCGAAAATGTCGAGCTGCCACTTCTTTACGGCAAACATCGGTTAACCAATGCGCAACTGCGGGAAAAGGCCGATGCCGTGCTGGCCTCGGTCGGGCTGCAAGGCCGGGAAGATCATTATCCCAGCCAGCTTTCCGGCGGTCAGCAGCAGCGCGTCGCGATTGCGCGCGCTTTGATTAACGAGCCGGAAGTCCTGCTCGCGGATGAGCCGACCGGCAACCTCGACAGCCACACGAGCGTCGAAATCATGGGCGTTTTTCAGGAACTGAATAAAAACGGCATCACTATCATCATGGTGACGCACGAATCTGACATCGCGTTATATGCGCAACGCAACGTGGTCATGCGCGATGGTCTTGTGCAAACCGACCGCGCCGTCGCGCAGCCGCTCGATGCGGCCACCGAATTGGAACAAATTGTAAGATCGACAAGTGAAGAAGCGGAATAAAGGAGTGAAGGAGTTTTGGAGTACTGTAGCGGCGCTCTCTGAGCGCGGAAGCTTTGTCATTCCGAGCGAAGTCGAGGAATCTCTTAATATTTCCGGAAGAGCGAGAGATGTCTCGACTTCGCTCGACATGACAGATGCTCATAGAGAGCCGCTACAGGATCGATGAGAG
>JBEEGY010000212.1:0-2865 GCA_041167145.1 Verrucomicrobiota bacterium | reverse complement strand
GGTTTCATTTCAAAATACCCACGGCGCGGTTCCTAAAATGAGACGTAACGTCTCTCTGATTATTCGTTCACGACCACGCAGTTGCGTGTGGACCGCAGTGATTTTTGAATACGCCGAAAAGTGTCGTGCACTCTCCTTCTAATATCTCTTTCTTAAGCTTCTCTGGAAATCAGGTCGCGTCAACCTCGACATCGCTAGTCGCGGTTGTCACTCAAAGACCATGACCTAGTCTTCATCCGTGAAACGAAGATTCATTTCCTTTTTCGCTGCCGCGATCTTCGTTTCCGCGATCTTTGCTCAAACAAGTCCTTGGCCATTTCCTCCGCCTTCTGCTGGAGCAGCCGGCGCACGCAGTGTCACGGTCGCGTTCTGGAATATTCAATGGTTTCCGGGCCGCCGGCCGAATGCATCAAAAAGGGAAGAGATTCGCCAGATTAACGCCGTGCGCGGCGATATCGCACAGTTGGATGCCGACATCATCGGCCTGGAGGAAGTGCGCGATTTCAAACGCGCGGGCGTGGCTGTGGCGACTCTTCCGGGATTCAAGGTGGATGTGTGCGCGAATTTTCTGCCGCGCGAAGGCCAGACCGAAGCGCAACAGGTCGCCATCGCCAGTCGTTTGCAACCGCTTAGTGCCTGGGCGGAGGAATGGAAATCCGCCGGGGCGATGACGCCCCCGCGCGGCTTCGCGTTCGCCGCTTACCAAATTGCGCCGCGCCAGTTGCTCCTCGTCTATAGCGTGCATTTGAAAAGCAATCGCGGCGATACGCGCGAAAATATTCCCATTCGCCAGGAATCCATTCGTCAGTTGCGTTCGCACATGAACGCAATGGAGTCCGCTTATGGCAGACTCGGCACCATTACGTGGATTGTGGGCGGCGACTTCAACAGTTCGCTAGACGACAAACGGTTCGCCGGTGAGACGACTCTCCGCGCTTTGATCGACAACGGTTTTGCCTGGAGCTGGCAAAACATTCCGCTCGCCTCCCGCACCACCTTGCCGCCGGACAGGGATTTTCCCGCCGCCTGCTTTGATCACATTTTTTACCGCGGCGCCACCCTGCGCAAAGCGTGGGTTGCAAACACCACTGCTCAAGCGAGCGATCACCGCGCCATTGCTGCGACGCTCGATCTTCCACCACCGCGCTAGCCGCAGTTACTCAATGAATTTCCCGGGATTTAAGATCCCTTGCGGATCGAGAACGTCTTTGAGTTTGCGATGCAGTTCGCGCGCGACGTCGCTCGTCGCCTCCGGCCACCAGCGTTTCTTGGCCAGACCGATCCCGTGCTCACCTGTGATCACGCCGCCCCAGGCCAGCACTTGCGCGAAAAGATCGTCCAAGGCCTGCTCTGCCCTTTCTCGCACCTTTGGATCGACATAATCCTTCACCATGATGTTGACGTGGATGTTGCCGTCGCCGGCATGACCGAAACATGCGATCGGAAATCCGTGCTTCGCCTGGAGCTTCTCCGCGAACTCGACCAGATCGACAATGCGACTTCGCGGCACGACTACGTCTTCGTTCAATTTCGTAAGCCCGGTCGCGCGCAATGAGTTGCTGAACCCGCGCCGCAACGCCCAAAGTTTTTCGCAATCGATTTCGCCGGTCGCCATCTCCAAGGCGTTCGGTTTCTTGCTCGCCAGCAAATCGCGCATCGCCCCCGCTTCGCTGCGCACGCTTTCTTCCTGTCCGTCAAGATCGACAAGTAAATGTGCGCTGCCCGGCGGCACGATCGCTTTGCCCATATCATGACGTGCCGCCTCCAGCGTAAAATTGTCGGCAATCTCGAGCGACGACGGCAAAAAACCTCGCGCAAAAATTTCCTGCACCGCCGCAGCCGCTTGCGCCATCGTCGCGAACGCCGCCGATAACGTCGCGCGAGCGGGCGGAAGCGGAAGCAAGCGCAACGTGATTTCCGTTACCACGCCGAGCATTCCCTCCGAACCGACGAACAAACCGATCAAATTGAAACCCGTTTTGTTTTTGTGCACGCGCCCGCCCGTGCGCAAAATTCCGCCATCGGCCAGAACAACCTGGAGACCCGTCACATAATTGTGCGTCACGCCGTACTTCAAACAGCGCGGCCCGCCCGCATTCGTTGCGATATTCCCGCCGATGCTGCAATCCTTCATGCTCGCCGGATCGGGAGGGTAAAAAAGTTTCTTCTCGCGAACGGCCGCTTTCAGATCGGCCGTAATGACGCCCGGCTCGACGATCGCGATTGCGTCCTCGAAACTCACTTCTTTGATCCGATTCATCCGCATCAAGGAAAGCGCGATTCCTTTTCGCACCGGCACGCAGCCGCCCACGTAACCGTAACCAGCGCCGCGCGCCGTCACTGGAATTTTCTCGCGCGACGCAAACCTCAAGAGATTGCTTACGTCGATGGTCGATCTTGCAAAAACGACAACCTCCGGTGCTTCGGACGCGAACCATTTGTCACCGCTGTGCGCAGCCAGCGTCTCGGGATCGTCCGCGACTACCTCGTCGCCTAATAAAGGCCGCAGCTTGTTCGCGAGGTTCGTGCTCATGCTCGTGCTCCTAATCGTAATCGATCTGGCAGCGAAGTTTCGAGCACGAGCGCGATTACGATCACGAGCACGAATCGGAGTTACAACCCCATGATTTGATAACCGCCGTCGACGTAAATGACCTGGCCGGTAATCGCGGCCGCGCCATCGCTTGCCAGAAAGACACCGGTGCCGCCGAGTTCTTCCGTACTGCAGCTGCGCTTCAACGGCGCGCGTTCCTGATAATGTTTCAGCATCTGCATGAAGCCGCTGATACCGCGCGCGGCCAATGTGTTCACCGGGCCGGCGGAAATACAATTGACTCGAATGTTCTTCGGCCCGAGATCGTAGGC
>JBEEGY010000211.1:0-7581 GCA_041167145.1 Verrucomicrobiota bacterium | reverse complement strand
ATCGGTTTGCCGGCGAAGGTTTGGGCAAGGGATTGGAAGAATTTCATTTTCTTGTCATGTCGAGCGGAGTCGAGACATCTCTTATTTTTTAGCAATCGATTGACTCGTTCGTCTCCCGACTCTCTCGCCGCTACCCTCGCGGCACAACCGTCTATGTCGCTCGTCCCACTCGCTCCATTCCTCGACTTCGCTCGGAATGACAAATAGCTGTGGACGCCACGCTCGGTGAAGTGCGTCGCGCGCATGTAATTTGCGCGAACGCCGCGTCGCTCCGCGGGCGATGGCTACAGAGAAGAGCGACAATCGCTATTCGGAATCTGTGGTGTCCTTCTTCACCGGCTCGCGCAGCGGACGCGAAAGATCGCCTTTCACGCGGTCGAGGATGCCGTTAACGAAACGGCCCGATTCGCCGCCGCCGAAAGTTTTAGCCAGCTCGATCGCCTCGTTGATGGAGACGACCGGCGGAATGTCGTCGCGAAAAAGCATTTCGTAGATGGCCAGTCGCAGGACGTTGCGATCGACCGGGGAAATACGATTGAATTCATAGTTCTCGCAATATTTCCGGATGCGGTCGTCGATTTCGGGCAGATGCACGACCATTCCTTCGATAAGGGGCTGGGCAAATTCGCGCACATTGGGTTTCACCGGACAAAAATCCCAGAAATCATCCAGGCGTTCCGGCGTCTCGCCGCGCTGAAGGTCGCGCCAAAAATGATATTGCACCGCGGCTTCGCGTGCTTTGCGTCGTTTACCCATGAGATTGTCGGGCGCGCAAATCGGCCATGACGTTTGTGATTTGAACAGCGGTGCGCGCGGCCTCCGTTCCCCGGTTGATTTCCTCTTCGAGACAACGTTCGCGCGCCTGGACCTTGCTGTTGAAGCTAAGGACGGCATTGATAACGGGCACGCCGGTCTGGAGTGCGATGCGTTGCAGCGCGTCGGTGACTGAGTGCGTAAGATTCTGCGCGTGCAATGTTTTTCCTTTCAAGATGACCCCGATGGCGATGATGGCGTCCGCTCTTTTCTGGCTGGCGATTTCGCGCACCACAATCGGAATCTCGAACGCGCCGGGGACTTGATATAGAGAGATGACGGCGGCCGGAGCGATTTTGCCCAACTCTTCAGTGGCGTGTGTCACCAATCCCTGCACGTATTCGGGATTAAACTGGCTGGCGACAATGGCAAACCGGTGTTTCACCCCGACCATACGAGGACGAGGCGGAATGATGTTCGACATGTTGATGCCTTAATGCATCAACATCTTGGAATGGGCAAACAGGTCGGCTGACTCTCTTGCGGAATCACGCAAGATCGATATCGCTCGGGCGAGTCTAGTCCGTCCCTGATTTAACTGTAGCGGCGGTCTATGACCGCCGAAAATTTCTCGCCGGTAGGGCGAGCGGAGCCTGCCCTGAGCTTTGTCGAACGGGTCGAGCCGACGAATCGGATTTCGAGGAAATAGACAGGATTAGCCCGATTTCTACGAGACCCAAATTCAGTTAATCCGTTAATCCAATGAATCCTGTCCTGATTTTTCAATCCGGAAATGAGGCATGAGCTTCTCGTCGGCTCGACAGAGTGATTCGCGATCTCCCGATCGCTCAGCGTTTCAGCCTTTCCGTCTACCCGACGGCCTCCCGGCACGTCGTGTTCTCGCCCCACCGGCTCAGAGCGACCTTACAGGCGCCCGAGCGCTTTAGCCGCGAGCGTCTTTGACTTTTCGATCCTGGCCTCTTCTTTGTCGGGGCCGCCAAGACTTATCCGAACAATGGTATTTTTCTTCAGCACGTAAAGCGCGCCGCCTACCCGGTTGCCAACCCAATAGGCATCATCACCGATTCCTTTGATCTTTTTCGGCGGAGCGCCTTTCTCTTCTTCGCCTTTCGCGCGAGATTGCTCCCGGAGGCTCTCCTTTTTCTCCTTGTCGCCCGGCGACTCTTTTTCCTCCCCTTCGTGGTAGCTGCCAAAGGTCTCCTTCCAAAAATCCGTTGGGCTGCGTTTGTCCTGGGAACCCGGATCGCGTTGAGTCACCACAAAACTGACAGACCGGTTGGATTCAGCCGTGGTGAAGAAACATTGTGAGATGCGAAAATTCCCATCTGAACTCTCGCTCCCCTTTGTAGCGGTGACGGTTGAGCCCTGCACCGCTTGAATTTCTTCTTTGGTGAGGAAAGCGCAGGCGTCGAGTTTCGCCTGGGAATTCGAAGCGCCTTCCGTGGCCGCACGCTTGTGACATGCGGTTAACGCCAGCGCCAGAATGCAGAGGAAAACTGCGGCATATGTTCGCATGGAGAAATTTCTTTAACCCGGACTAAGGCGCAAGCCAACTTCTCGTTACTACGGAATTGTATAAAGAGTGCCGCCATAAGCGCGATCGCGTTTGCCGTTACGATGCACGGTTTGGCCGGCGGCGCTGAAATCATTAATATCCACGGCCGCTTCCGCGCAGGTGGCGCGCAACCCGACGAGCTTTGACCCACGGGCGATCGCAGGATGACTTAATGTTGCCAAGTAGGCGTTCAACTGCGAGACGGCAACCCGCAGCATAAGAGTATTGTTTGCGGGATTAAATGCGCCGCGGTCGCAGGTCCCGCGCTGCACGTAACTGATCGTCCCGATGGCATCGCGCGTAGCAGTGCCCCAATTGTAGGTGCGCCGTCCGATTGGATCGGTCACCGCTTCTACGTAAAACTGATCCCCGCGGTCTGACGTTCCAAATGTGTAGTTACCTGATGGGCTGATCACCGAGTTCGGCGCGTTCGCGGTGAAATGCATGCGCCAATACGCAGCCGGCGGGACGGTTGAAAGATCGGAAACTTTCAGCGTTACCACGATGGAAAGGCCATCGGTAGGATCGACAACCGACGAGTATTTGATGCTAAGAATATCGAGCGCATCGGGCGTGTTAGTGCGCACGAGCAGTGCGTCGGTTACATCCCCTGTATAATCCATGACCTGTTCGCCGTTCGGGCCGGGAACTATCGGTGGAGCGGCTTCGCCCGGAGGCCGTGCCAGCAGCGCTCCCTGGACCGGCGCCGGCAAATTGCCCCCGTTGATGCTGGGCCCGCTGATTTGCCGGGTCACATAGGTTTGGCCGGTGTAATCATTATGATCGTCGGCAAAGGACAAGACCGCTGCTCCAACCGGATCAAAACAGACTTGCATGTAATCGAGCAAATTGCGGTTGGCCGCTCCGGTTAAGCCGCCCTCCGAAATGTTGGCCGCGTGGATAATGTGATCGCTCGCTTTCACCTGGTAAAATGTCGGGTTCGTGTCTTTCGCGTTGCTGCAATACGCATAATAAACGTTCCAATCGGCCGCGTCGTTGTTGGCCGGATTAGTCGTTCCGAACCACGCCACACCAATTGCACCGGCCTGGGTGTGACTGACCTCGATCCACGGAAAGATGTTAACGCCGCCACCAGGAAGGTTGCTCACGCGTACGCGCGGGGCCCAGGTGACGCCACGATCGGTGGAATGACTAATGAACACATCGTGATCGTTGGAATAAACTACATAGACGGTGTGATCGCCGCCCACCTTCACCGTGAAAAAAAGATGATTTACGCCATTCGGATCACTGCCTGCTTGATGGAACGTGTAGGACGTCGGAAACCCCAAAGTGGAATCCGGAATTCCAGTGGCGACGCGGCCATCGGAAAAGGATGCGTAAACCGTTCCGTCACCTTGATCGACATCGATGCCGCCGGTTTGTCCGACACTTCCCAGCGTAACGGCCGGATCGTAAACATATCCCGCGGGCTGAGTGCCCACGGTTTTGGATTGGTGAATGAATCCGACGACGGGATCAAGCGTGCGATAGAGCAGATAAAACGTGTCCGTCCCGTAAGCGGCCATCCATTGCCGGTCGTCCCCCTCCACGCCGCCAGTCGCGTTGCCTAATGGATTGAGATTGTAAGTGTCGGCCTTATTGACGGAGTTTCCCGTCGAAAGATTGGCCACGATAAGGCTGGAAAACGCGAGGATCGGGTTGGCCGTCAAAGAACTGTTGCCGAATCCCACCGCCAGATCGATATCGCCGCCTCCATCTCCGCCCGCCGCAATCATAGTGGAACCAGTTAGCGAATCAGGCTGACCTTTGTAAATAGGGTTAACCGTCAATGGATCGTACATGGTACTGCTCGGGTTCAAATCGAAATACCAAAGGTCAACTCCCGCCGGAAAGCCGCGGATCCCTGAGACATAAAAATTGCCAAAAATATCGCAACGACAGCTTGGCTCGCCGTCGGCGGTGGCCAGGGGGCATCGCACTGGGCGGTTGTTCGAAAACGCAATGGGTGGATTGAGCGTTGAGCCATCGGCGTAAGTGGCCGTGCGATCGGCTCGAGCAGTGGCTACGGTCGAGATCAGCGCAACGGTGAAGAGATTAAGCAAAAGCAGCCGTTTTTTCATGGGATCGATATTGGAGTTCTCGGGTCGGGATGCGTTTTTCTTTTACCAATCGGAACACCGACACTGTTCGACCGTGTCGGATCGCGACATTTCCCCGCGACGCTGTTTCCTGGAATTTGTTTTCACTTCTCTTTCCCGGGAAGGCGTCCGGCCGCGGAACGAAAACCGAATTATTGCTTAGCGTTCCTTAACCAGTTCACGTTCAATTTATTAATTAAGATGAAGATCCTTACGTCCTGCCTTGTCATAGTCGCCGCCGCAATTTTTGTGGCGTGGCCGCTTACAACTTCCGGGCAAACCATCAGCAGTACCGTGGCTCAAAGCGGCGCATTCGATTCAGGAATCGGCGGACCGGGAACCAATGGTTCCTCCGGTATGAACGATCCGGTTCCGATAACCGGAACGACCCTCAACGGTATTACCAACCCTTCCGCGAATCCGTACGACTTTACCGGCCAGAATTACGCGGGGCTTAGCTCAATCGATAATATTCAGGTCACGCTCACGGTTTTTGACGGGAACTCGGGTTTTTCCGGACCCGTCGAAGATTTCGATTTTAACAATCTTACCTTCGGCCTCGCCGGTTTTGACACCGGAATCAAGTTGAATGGATTCTCCTCAGCCTCCATTGACGGCAGCGATATAACCCTGACTTTCTTTTCGTCTTCTATCAGCAACGCGCCGCAAATTTTGGCTGTGCTACAGGCCACCGGCACGCTGACCGGATCGATTATTGATGCGACCGGCCTTCCCGATAGCAACGGCATGACTCTGAGCAGCACTCATAACACGACGCTCGTGATTAACGCCGTCCCGGAACCGTCGACCTGGGCGCTTCTTGCCGTTGGCGCCGCGGGTTTTGCTTTTTTGGGCAGGGGCCGAAAATCCCGAGCGTAATACCGGCAGCGCCTGGTCATTCTTGTCGATCACCCAGGATCACAAGATATGCCCCATCTTTACCTTCTTAGTTTCGAGGTATTTTTCGTTGTGCGGGTTTGATTCCGTTCGAATCGGCACCTGTTCCACCATTTGAATTCCGTAACCCTCGAGACCAACCACTTTCTTCGGATTATTCGTTAAGAAGCGGAACTTGCGCACGCCGAGATCGAAGAGAATTTGCGCGCCCAAGCCGTAATCGCGCAGATCGGTCGGAAACCCGAGCTTCGTGTTTGCTTCCACGGTATCGAGACCTTCCTCCTGAAGTTTGTAAGCATGAATCTTCGCGGCCAGACCAATGCCGCGCCCTTCCTGCCGCATATAAACAAGCACGCCATTGCCTTCTTCGGAAATTTGCCGCAAGGCCGCGTGCAGTTGATTTCCGCAATCGCATCGCCGCGAACCAAAAACGTCGCCCGTCAGACATTCGCTGTGCACGCGCACCAGCGTCGCTTTCGTCTTGTCGATCTTGCCCTTGACCAGTGCGAGATGATGCGCGCCGTCCAGTTTAGAGCGGTAAAGGTGCAAATCGAAATCGCCATAATCGGTCGGCAACTTCACCACTTGTTCCGCTTCCACCAATTTCTCCCGCACGCGCCGGTGCGCGATCAAACTTTGGATCGTGCAAATGCGCAGGCCATGCTTTTGGCGGAACTCCATCAGCTCCGGCAAGCGCGCCATCGTGCCATCGTCGTGCAAGATTTCGCAAAGCACGCCCGCTGGCTGTAACCCCGCCATGCGCGCAAGATCGACAGCCGCCTCGGTGTGTCCGGTGCGGCGCAGCACACCGCCATCCTTGGCGCGTAGCGGGAAGACGTGGCCGGGTTGCACCAGATCGTCCGGCGTCGATTTCGGATTCGCGATCGCTTCAATTGTCTTCGCACGATCATGCGCGCTGATCCCCGTGGTGACTCCCTTCGCTGCATCCACCGAAACTGTGAAATCCGTTCGATGCATTTCGCGATTTTGCGCCACCATCCGTTGCAGTCCCAGTTGCTCGGCGCGCTCATTTGAAATCGGCACGCAAATCAAACCGCGCCCATATTTCGTCATGAAGTTGATCGCATCCGGCGTCACCTTTTCCGCGGCCATCACCAAATCGCCTTCGTTTTCGCGATCGGCATCGTCCGTAACAATGACAATTCGACCTGCACGAACGTCATTCACAATGTCGTCAACCGCGTCGAACTGAAGGGCTTCCTTTGCCTCGGCAATCATCGAGCTTACGTTCGCTGTCGCTCCGGGGAACGTCAATTTTGTTATCTCGTCGGCTCGACAGAGTCTCGCCCTACCGAGCTCGCCCCGTGCCGGTAGGGCGACGCTCCGCGGAGCCGTCGAATTTGTTTCGTTGACTCGGTGAAACTCTGTTTACCAGCGGAGCTCGTTCAGAACGCCTTGATATGGCCAATCATTCGGATTTGCCACGAGACCTGCCCGAACTGGATTGGCCCGAACGTAATCCCATTTCTCGCCATAGTTTTCATCGCGACGCAGTCGATGATGAAAACCATGTGCTTGAAACCGCGGCGCATCTGATCCTGATGCGCGCCGGAATTGACGTTTCCAGAAAGTAATCCACTGCTCGATGGAGTAACTTTCGTTGTTTGGTGCACAGAAAAGATGCACGTGATCTGGCATGATTAGATAATAGCCGACAGACCATGCGTCCGAGGTGATCCACGCTTTGACAAGCGCTTTGTGAACTGGTGCACTTGCTAACTTCCGCTCTCGTTTTCGCGCACAGACTGTGAGAAATACAATTGTCGGTTGGCCACGAAATATGAAAACGCCTTCGGCGGGATGTTCGCGTCCGATGTGCTCTCGCATTTTAATCACTTTGTCGGTAGGGCGACGCTCCGCGGAGCCGACTAATCAAATTATTCACGTCCTGTGTGTTCACGCACTTTAATTATTTCGTCGGCTCGACAGAGTCTCGCCCTACCGACTTCGCCACGATCGCTTCCCGCCCATGAAAAGCTTGTGGGTCTTCGGCAACGCCAACCGCGATTTGGCTTTTCTCGCGAAGCCGGATTGCGTAAACGGCGAAAAAAGAAAATGCTAGACGGCGGGCACTAATGGAAGAATCCGAGAAAATCTTCGTGGCTGGTCACGGCGGCCTGGTTGGGAGCGCACTCGTGCGTCGACTCGAGGCGGACGGTTTTAGGAATTTGGTCAAACGGGACCGGTCCCAATTGGATCTTACGCAAGCGCACGCGGTGCAGGATTTTTTTG
>JBEEGY010000210.1:0-4292 GCA_041167145.1 Verrucomicrobiota bacterium | reverse complement strand
GGCTTAACAATAATAAGTACAGCTGCGGCGGCGGTGTCAGTTACGGCGACCACTTTTTTCAATGCTGGGTAGCGTCAAAGCATTATACCCATGGAACAATCGGACTAGAAGACGCGCTGAAAGTTTCCTGCGATTCTTTCTTTTATCAGTACGGCAACGCCGGCGGCATTCAGTCGATGGATGTCATCGGCAAAATGCTTGGCATTGGCGAGGAATCTGGCCTGCAATTGAGCAACGAACAAAAGGGAAACATGCCAGGGCCGGAGTGGATGCAGATTCATCATCCGCAGGAAAGATGGTCGTCGGCGCAGACGGCCAACGTTACTATCGGGCAGGGCTATACTTTGGTTTCGCCACTGCAACTGGCAATGGCTTATGCGGCGGTTGCGAATGGCGGCACCTGTTTTTATCCGCGTCTGATCGACAAGGTCTTGAACCAGGACGGCTCACCGGCGCTCGACGAGCATGGGAAGCCGGTCGCGTCTCAAACGCCGCGTATGCGTTCCGATTTGCGGCGCGAATGCACTCCCGAGCAAATCGAGCGGGTGCGAAAAGGCCTGTGGAAAGTCGTGAACGAAGATGGCGGCACGGGTGGCAGAGCGCGGTTGAAAGACGTGGTTGTAGCTGGGAAAACTGGCACCGCGCAAGCCACCGAACGTGGCCATGAGGAAAACGTGGCCTGGTTTGTCTGTTTCGCGCCGTATGACCATCCAAAATATGTCGTCGCAGTGATGGTTCAGGGTGCGTCGGGACATGGCGGCGAAGTCGCGGGCCCGATAGCTACGCGCATCCTTGAACGCATTGTCGCGCAGGAGACAGGAAAGTTCGATATGCAGGTGGCGTGGACTGCGCCGGCCCATCACCCGAATCCACTCCAATTGATTAAGGCAGTCAGTTACACTGGAAGTAATGTTGGCGGCGCCGAGGATGAAGAAGACGCGGGTTCTTCCAGTGCCGACGCGCAAATGGCAAGCGACAGCGCAGCCCCGGACGTGGAACAGGAAGCCGATGCGCAGGGACAAGTTTCCAAACGGCCTCGAGTGGCACGCGCTGTTGCGACACCGCCGCCCCGTCAGCCTAACTTTTTTGAACGCCTTTTTGGAGGAGGCAGACGGCCTGCACCGCAGCCCGCGCCGACTCCGGTCCGTCGTCGTTTTTAACAATCAATGTCGATCTAACGAGTAATGAACAATTCCTTGGCCGTGTTTCCGCTCGCGATCGCGCAACCTTTCGAAATTTATGTTAGACAGAGTGAAGAAAATTTTAGGTCTTCAGTCACGCAAGACCGGGAACAGATTGGTAGTCAGCGTCGAGAAGCTCGAGCGCCGCGTGGCGTTGCTCGAGAACAATCGTCTCGAAGAATATAGCGTCGAGCGTAGCGACTCGCGCCAGATCGTCGGCAGCGTTTACAAAGGCCGCGTCAAGAACATCGAGATGGGTTTGAAGGCGATGTTTGTCGACATCGGCCTCGACAAAAATGCGTTTCTCCATTTCTGGGACGCGCTTCCAGCGGCGCTCGATAGCGGAATTGAAGAAGTCGACCGCCCATCCAAGAAACAGCGCAAGCGAATCACGGCCAAAGATATTCCGAGTATTTATCCAGTAGGTTCGGAGGTGATCGTTCAAGTCACGAAAGGACCGATTGGAACAAAAGGTCCGCGCGTGACCACGAATTTGAGTTTCGCCGGCCGTTATCTCGTTCTCATGCCGTTCAGCGATCGCAGCGGAATCTCGCGCAAGATCGAGGACCCGAAAGAGCGCAACCGTCTGCGGAAAATCTTGCGCGAGCTCGATATCCCCGAAGGGCTTGGCGTTATTATTCGCACAGTCGGAGAAGGCCAGCGCGCCCGTTATTTCGTCCGCGACTTGCGGTTCCTGCTCGACCAATGGGTTCAAGTGGAGGGACTGATTCGTGACAAACCCGCGCCGTGTCGTGTTTTTGAAGAACCGGATCTGGTCGAGCGAACGGTCCGCGATTTTCTGACCGAGGAAATCGACGAAGTCCTTTGCGACGATCAGCAAGCCTTGGAGACGATGAATCAGCTGGTCGAAAAAATTTCGCGGCGAGCCCGGAACCGTTTGAAATTCTATGATGGAGCGACGCCGATTTTCGAATCGCTCGGCATTCAAAAACAAATCGATGACGCTTTTCATCGCCAGGTTTGGCTGCGATGCGGCGGTTACATCGTGATCGACGAGACCGAAGCGCTGGTCGCGGTGGATGTAAACACGGGCCGGAACAAAGGCGGTCGCGACGTCGACAGAACAATTTTACAAACCAATCTCGAAGCGGCGGACGAAATCGCGCGCCAGCTTCGGTTGCGCAACATTGGTGGTCTGATCATCGCCGATTTCATCGACATGAAGAGCCGCAAAGATCAGCAGTCCGTTTATAATTTGATGAAGGAACGGCTCCGACGCGATAAAGCCAAAACCCATGTGCTGCCGATTTCGCAACTCGGCCTGATGGAAATGACGCGGCAGCGCGCTCAGGAAAGTCTGAGCGATACGATTTACGAGAATTGTCCGTACTGCGGCGGTCGCGGTGTCGTAAAGACTTCGATGACCACGAGTGTGGAATTGCATCGCAGCCTCAACACCGTAATGCGGAAGTATCAGGACAGCGTGCACGATTTTCGCGTCATCCTGAATCCGGACGTGCTGAAGCGGCTGAAAGAAGAGGATGAAGAATTGTTGATCGAGCTCGAGCGGCGTTATGCCGGTAAACTGACATTTCGCGGCGATCCCACTTATCATCACGAAAAATTCATCGTCACCGACGCGAACACCGGCGCTGAGCTGAAATCATAGATTCTTAATCGGTTCAACCCCGTGGGGCGACGGAAGCGGCTCTGCCGTCACCGGCGCGAGCGCCCTCGGCCAGCCCGATCCCGGGCGAAATCGGAGAGTTGATATCCCGGACAGCTAAAACCCTGCGTTTGGGGCGGCATTTTGGGGGTTGACCCCATCCGGGCCTTTTGTTAGAACCGCTGCCCATGGGGAAAATTGGGCTAAAATTCAATGCTTGACGCTAGGTGTCAGTTTCGTGTTAAAAGCACGGGTACATTGAAAATTCAGCTTCGATTAAAGCCCTGAAACAGCCTGTAAAAAAACAGTTTATTTTTTTATTGACGAACTTCTGAAGAAACCCTAAACGCATAGCCAAGTTATGAAAAAACTGACCTTAACCTTTAGTGCATTGTTCGCACTCCTCGTAGTGACGCCGGCCATTTTCGCCGATGGCCCGGAAAAATATTCCGGCAAAGAAAAAGAAGTGATGCAGCCGGCCCCGCCTGTGTGCGATTTCTATCGCGCCCATGAATGGGATCTGAGCATTTGGGCCGCATACGCGTTCGCATCTGACACCGGTCGATTCGACGTGACCGACGAGGATCCGTTCTCTCCGGACGCGGATCCGTTCACCTCCGACGGCTTCAACGGCTTCTTCGGTGAACCGGCGGTCTGGAATCCGAACGAGCGCGTGAACATCGGTCAGGTCAGCAAGAATGAGTTATTCGCCCGGGACGACACGTTCGGCGGCGGTGCTGATATAAAATATTTCTTTAGCAAGTACTTTGGCGTCGGCGTTGAAGGACTCGGTCTCGCTGCGAAGACGAACTTCGCCGGCGGCGGCTTGTTGACCTTAACCGGGCGCATGCCCTTCGGACGTTTTGCTCCGTATGTGACCGGCGGTATCGGTTTCATCGATGGTGGCGCTACTCTCTACAGGTTTTATAATGAGAAGCATGTGTACTCCCCCCAAGGCGCCCCCTTCGACGACGGCAGCTACGTTCTCCATGAGCGCGAATTCTATACAACCGATCCGGTTTATAACCATCACGTCAGAGCGCTTGGACAGATCGGCGCCGGTTTGGAGTTCCGGATCACGTGTCACATCGGCTTAATGGCCGACTTCACCTGGAACTTTGTTTTCGGACAGGACGATCATGAGGATAAGATTCACCTGATTACTGAGACAGGCTACAATACCACCACCTTTCGCGGCTCTCTGGTTTCGCAAACCGTCGTCGTCAACCAGGCGCTTGAGCTCAGACCTGGTCACGGCAGCGACCATCAAGATTTCGGAATGGCGCGATTTGGCGTCACCTTTTCCTACTAAGGTCCGGGGTCAGAAAAGCATAATTTAAACGCCGGAACGCCTCGTGGGTTCCGGCGTTTTGCTTTTATGGCTCGAATCACGAAAGCGTAGCGTCAAAACTGGCCCCGGCCGCTTTCGTGATAGGGTAACCCTGCTCGATAAAGATCTCGTTCGTTCTGGAGAGCTTGAGTGA
>JBEEGY010000209.1:0-2908 GCA_041167145.1 Verrucomicrobiota bacterium | reverse complement strand
TCAAAGATGCGATTGCGCACGCGCAAGGCGGCCAACCGCTGGCATGCGCCGCAGTTGAGCAAGTGCCCGCAGTGCGGAAGCACGGTGGCATCGCACACCGTCTGTCCAAGTTGCGGGTATTATAAGGGCCGGCAAATCTTGACGGTCGAAGGGAAATAGTTGCGTAGCCGCTTCGCTGTGCGAAGCGTCCGCGCGGCCCACAGGGCAGCGGCCACATATTTTCGCTTTGCAATCAGCGCCTGAAATTCGCAAATTTCCCCTGTGAGGATCGCTTTGGATGCTATGGGCGGCGATTTTGGCCCGCCAAATCTCGTGGCCGGAGCGGTAATGGCGCTGCGGGAGTATCCCTATATCACCAAGCTCTATCTCGTCGGTGACACGGAAAAAATCGAAGCCGAGCTCAACAAACACGGTTGCAGCGACGGGCGGATTGAGATTTTCCATTCCACCCAGGTAGTGGATATGAGCGATCGAGCTGTGGAAGCGGTCCGGAGAAAGAAAGATTCATCCATCAATCGCGCTGTTGATCTCGTGAAACGTGGTCAGGCCGATGCCGTCGTCAGCGCGGGCCATACCGGTGCGGCCGTCGCGGCCAGCGCAATCAAGCTCCGGACTTTACCCGGGATCGATCGCCCTGGCATCGCCGCGGTCCTTCCAACGGAAAAAAATGTTTTCGTCTTGATCGACGCGGGCGCAAACATCGACGCGCGGCCCGAGCACCTGCTGCAATACGCGTTCATGGGCACGGTCTATTCGCGACATGTTCTCGGTTATAAGAGCCCGACCGTCGGTCTGATTTCGCTCGGCGAGGAAGACGTCAAAGGCAACGAGATGACGAAGGAAGTCTTCAAGATGTTAAAGAAGAGTTCCCTCAACTTTGTGGGCAATATCGAAGGCCGCCATCTTTTTGAAGACCCTGTCGAGGTCGTGGTGTGCGACGGTTTTGTGGGCAACGTGATTCTGAAAACGTGCGAATCGATCTCAGTTGCAATTTTCCAGTGGCTCAAGCATGAGCTGATGCGCACGCCCATGCGCAGAGCGGGCGCCTTTCTGGCCAAGGACGCGTTTAACACGATCAAGGACAAAACCAATTATGAGGAGTACGGCGGCAGCCCCCTTCTCGGGGTAAATGGTATTTGCATCATCGCGCACGGCTCGAGCACGCCCTTGGCCGTGAAAAATGCCCTGCGCGTTGCGGCCGAGTCGATTGAACAACAGGTGAACCCGCATATCGTCGAGGAGATTCGCCGTTACCATGAAACGACAGCCCCGCTCGAGCCCGCGCTCCAGTAAAACGCACCGGACAGTCTCGATCATCGGCACGGGCAGTTACGTGCCGGAGAAAGTTCTGACCAACGACGATCTGTCGCGCATGGTCGACACGAGCGACGAGTGGATCACCACCCGCACTGGCATCAAGGAGCGGCGCGTGGCCGCGAAGGACGAGCACACCAGTGACATGGCTGCGAAAGCGGCGCTCCGGGCGATCGAACAAGCCAAGATTTCGCCCACGGAAATCGACCTGATCCTTGTCGCTACAGCCACGCCCGACATGTTGTTTCCGGCCACTGCCTGTTTTGTGCAAAAGAAAATCGGCGCAACCAAAGCAGCGTGTCTCGATATTTCCGCCGCTTGCGCCGGATTTCTGTTCGGTGTGGAAATCGCGCAGCAATTCATCACCTCGCACACACACGACACCGTTCTCGTGATCGGCGCGGATAAACTGACGTCGATCACGAACTGGACCGATCGCAACACTTGCGTGCTGTTCGGCGACGGCGCCGGCGCCGCCATCTTGCGTCATCGCGGCGGCGCCCACGGCGTCATTAGCTCATACATCGGCAGCGACGGAGAGTTCACCGACATTTTATTTATGCCGGGCGGCGGCTCGCGTTGCCCGATCACAGCAGAGAACGTCGGCCGCAATCTCAACACCATTCACATGGTCGGTAAGGAAGTTTACAAGCAGGCCGTCACCGCCATGCTCAGCGCTGCGCAAAAAGCCCTCGAGCAAGCCGGCCTGTCGATCAACGACATTGCCTGCGTGATTCCGCACCAGGCGAACTTGCGCATCATCGAAGGGATCGCAGATCGCCTCGGCATTCCGCTCGAGAAATTTTATGTGAATCTTGATCGCTACGGCAACACGTCGGCCGCGGCCGTAGCTATTGCCCTTGACGAAGCCAATCGCACCGGGCGCATTAAGGCCGGCGATTATATATTAATGGTTGTGTTTGGGGGTGGTCTAACCTGGGCAAGCACAGTCATCGAATGGTGAGGCAGAAGTTGATAGTCGTTAGTTGAGAGTTGATAGAAAGAAAGCTTTTCCGGTGAACTCTCAACAATCAACTAATCGAAACTCGCGCGCGTCTCGATCTCTTTGTCATGTCGAGCGAAGTCGCCTGCCGCGCCGTAGCGTAATGCGAAGGCGGGAGACATCTCTTACTATTCAATTTAAATAAATAGTGAGAGATTCCTCCACTTCGGTCGGAATGGAAATGCTCATCGAAACTCACGCGCATCTCGATTATCCCGATTTCGCCAACGACTTCGATGATGTTCTGCGCCGCGCGACCGAAGCCGGCGTGACCCGCATCATTACCATCGGGACTTCCGTTGAGAGCAGCCGGCGCGCTGTCGATCTTGCCGAGAAGTATCCGAACATTTTCGCGGTCATCGGTGTTCATCCAACTTATGTCGAAGAATCCAGTGAAGACGTGATCACGCCTTTGCGCGAACTTGCGAAAAATCCGCGCGTCGTCGCGATCGGTGAAACCGGACTCGATTATCATCGGCTTCCGAGCGTGGAATTGGCCAAGGAACGCAATACACAGGTTTTCACCAAGGCATTGCAAACTTCGACGGACGACCAGATCGAAGCCGACATTCACGACGGCGCTTACAAATC
>JBEEGY010000208.1:0-4352 GCA_041167145.1 Verrucomicrobiota bacterium | reverse complement strand
GGGCGCGCCCATTGCACGAAACGCGCGGCGGCGGATTTATTGGAGCGAAGAGGGTAAAGACCGACATCATCTTCTCGGCGCGATCTTCCAAGTGCTCGAGGAAGAAGGCTGGCGCTATTCCACCGATACCGGTTGGAACGAGTGGGACCTTCAGATTTACGGCAACTTTTGGTGGAGCATCAAACTTCAAACGGTGACAGAATATCACGGCGGCGGGAAATGCCTCACGCGCGTGGGACTTCGCCACAAATTTGTCGCCACCACCGTGATCATCAATCTCATTCTTCTCAGCCTTCTTATTTATCGACAGCTCAACACCTCACATGTCGATCTTTGGTCGATCGTTCCGTATTCGATTTTCGCCATCGTGCTCGCTTTTCGTGCGCATAAATTGAAAGCGCGCGTCGCGGAATTGGTCGACGCCGCGGCATATCGCGCCGGTTTGCAACGCGTGTTGCGGCGCGGGAAAAAGGTCCTGGCGGAAACTGCGTCGCTGTAGCGGCGGTCGGAGCCTGCCCTGAGTCGCAGTCGAAGGGACCGCCGAGTTTTTTAGATCCGGCGCTCACAGAGCGCCGTTACAGCTTGGCCAGAGCCTGTTCAAAGTCCTCGGGCAGCGGAGCCTCAAAACGTTTCCATTCGCCGCTGCGCGGATGACGGAAGCCAAGCTTCCAGGCGTGCAACATTTGCCGGGAAAAGTTCCTGGCCGGCTTGGGTCCGTAAACTTTGTCGCCCAGGACTGGATGGCCAAGGTGATGAAGATGCACGCGAATCTGATGGGTGCGTCCGCTGTGCAATTTGCATTCGATCAAACTCATTCCGTCGCCCGAGCGCACCGTGCGATATTCAGTCCGGGCGCTGCGACCGCGCGATGAGGCGACAGACATTCGTTGTCGATCTACCGGATGCCGCCCGATCTTTTCCTCGATAACGCCGGAACTCTTGCGCAGTTTTCCGGCGACCAGCGCGAGATAAATCTTTTCCACTGTGCGCGCCGCAAATTGCGCGGACAGTTCGCGATGCGTCTCATCGTTTTTCGCCACGACAATGCAACCACTCGTATCCTTGTCGAGGCGATGGACGATGCCCGGCCGTTCCTTGCCGCCGATCCCGGCTAGAGTCCGGCAATGGTGGAGCAATGCATTGACCAGGGTGTGCTCACCGTGCCCGGCCCCGGGATGTACGACCATTCCGGCGGGTTTGTTGATCACGACCAGATCGTCATCTTCAAAAAGAACATCGAGCGGAATGTTTTCCGGTTGAATGTCGATCTTGTCCGGCGGCGGCTCGGTAAGATCGACATCGTCATTTGTGCGAACGAGATCGCGCGGGCGCGCCTCCTTTCCGTTGAGCTTAACCAGTCCGGCGCGAATCAGTTGCTGGATGCGCGAGCGCGAAAACTGAGAAAGTTCCCCGGCGAGAAAGCGATCCAGGCGCAGACCGGCCGCCTGCTTCGGGACGACGAGCGCAATCCTGTTTTGTTTCAACGAATTCACCGAGGGTAACTGTAGCGGCGGTCTATGACCGCCGAAATAATTAAGATCCGGCGGTCGCAGAACGCCGCTACGGTATCTGACCTCTGACGGCGCATTTCCTGCTCGGAAAAGCAACATGCGTCGCAGGTTTTTTGGGGTTTTCGTTCTCTTTTTATTGTCGATCTTAGCGGGCCGCGCGGCGCAATTGCCACTGACGGCCAAAGACATCTGTTTGATGTTGCGCATGGGCTACTCGAGCGCAGCCGTGACTCAGGAATTATCAACGCGCCACTTCGCCGATACGCTGGACGCGGCCAAGGAAGCGCAATTAGTTCAAGCCGGCGCGACCACGGAATTTGTCACCACGCTCAAGAATGGAACCTACGCCGTTCCGGCGGGAGAGATGGCGCGGGCCAAGGATCAACTCGCGGCGCAAGCCGAGCGCCGGGCCGTGGAAGCGGAGCAGTCGCGCAAATTCAACACACTTTATCAAGATCGGCTGGCGAAGGAACGCGCGGCCGCGCAACAAACCTCGGCTTCCGCCAATACGATCTACAATTTAGTGAAAGGCGATCTCGTGCGGCCGAACAACGGCACGCTGGTGCACGCCGACGATGAAGCGATCTCTCACAAGAAATTGATCGCGTTTTATTTTTCGGCGCATTGGTGTGGTCCTTGCCGCAAGTTCACGCCGCAATTGGTTGACTTTTACAAGCGCGCTGCGGCGCAACATCCCGACTTCGAGGTCGTGTTTGTCAGTTGCGATAAAACAGCTGTGGCAATGGAAGCTTATATGCGCGAGGCGAGCATGCCCTGGCCGGCAATCGATTTTCAAAAGGTGGAGCAGAAAGAAGCAATTAGGAAATATGCCGGCCCCGGCATTCCCTGTCTCGTGGTTGTCGATGCAAGCGGCCGCGTGATCTCGGACAGCTATGCTGGAAAGGAATATCTGGGTCCGGAAAAAGTCCTGGCCGATCTCGACAATATTTTTGCCGGCAAACCTCTGCCTAAGGTCGCGCAGAGTAACTGATAGTTCGGATTCAGTCGCCGTTGGCGCGCCGCGCGTCGCATGCTAAGTACACGCGAATGGACAACGTCGATTCTGCGACTGCACTCGGGACAAGCCTGACGCGCTCTCTCGACTTGCGCTACGGACGCCGCGTCGAGTACCTGAGCATTGCCTGGACTGCGCTCGAAGCAGTGGTGGGTATATTGATCGCCGTCCTCACAAGTAGTGTGGCGCTGCTCGCCTTCGGGATCGATTCGATGATCGAAGTGTTTTCGAGTGTAATCATTCTCTGGCGGTTGAGCGACGCGGTCCCGAACGACGAACGCGAGGCCATTGCACATCGCCTTGTCGGCATCTGTTTTCTGGCATTGGCGCTCTTCATTTGCGTCGATTCGTTGCGCGCCCTGATTTCGCAACAGCCGCCAAACGCGACCTATTTTGGAATCTTTTACTCGGCTGCCTGCATTGTCGTGATGCCGTTGCTGGCACGGGCAAAGCGGCGCGCCTCCGCGCGTCTGCAAAGCAACGCATTGCATGCCGATTCTCACCAAAGCGACATCTGCGCTTATCTGTCGATGATCCTGCTGGTGGGACTCGCCTTGAACCTATTCTTGGGCTGGTGGTGGGCGGATCCAGTGGCGGCCTTGTGCATGGTTCCGATCATTGTGAGGGAAGGCGTGAACGGACTGCGCTGCATTGCCTGTGTGCATCACCATTGATAGGCGCGGCGATTGGTTGAATTTCAACGCCTTAGAGATGAACGAATTGGCCTTGCGAGAGTCAGATTTACACTACTCTTTGCGATGATAGATTTTCGCGCCACCTTTTGATCGCGAAAGCATGGAACAAAACCCGCCACCGCCGCCATTTCCGTCACCGGACGAATTGAAGACGAAGATCTCGGAGTTCATGAAACAGAACTTCGGCGATCGGGTTGCGTTCACGACTTTTACTCAACCCGAACCGGAGGAAGCGGAGACCGAGGAAAAGCCGGACAAGGTCGACAAGGACGATTTCGTTTTTAATTTTCTGCCGCGCGACATCAAAGCGCACCTCGACCGTTTTGTGATCAAGCAGGACGAGGCCAAGAAGGTCCTCTCGATTGCGGTCTGCGATCATTACAATCACGCGAAGTATTTGCGCAGATTGGCAAAGCAAGATCCAACCCGCGCCGAAGAGACCGAGTACGCGAAGCAGAATGTGATTCTGGTGGGACCGACCGGCGTGGGCAAAACATACCTGATCAAGCACATCGCCGATCTGATCAAAGTTCCGTTCGTGAAGGCGGATGCGACCAAGTTCAGCGAGACCGGATATGTAGGCGGCGACGTGGAAGATTTGGTGCGCGAACTCGTGCACAAGGCGGATGGAGATGTCGATCTTGCGCAGTTCGGCATTATTTACATCGACGAGGTCGACAAAATCGCGTCCGCCGGAAATTTGATCGGGCGCGACGTCAGCGGCCGCGGTGTGCAAACGACGCTGCTGAAACTAATGGAAGAAACGGAAGTGCCGGTGCGGAGCATGAACGATCTTCAGGCGCAATTGCAGGCGGCGTTCGAGTTTCAACGAAAGGGGAAGGCCAAGCGCGAGACGATCAACACACGCCACATTCTTTTCGTGGTCAGCGGCGCGTTTGAAAAATTGAAGGAACAGGTGGCCCGTCGCGTGCGTCAGGGACAGATCGGTTTCCGGGCCGATACGGTCGAGGTGATGGACAACGAGCTGTTTCAACACGTGACCACGAGGGATTTTGTCGAATACGGTTTCGAACCGGAATTCATCGGACGTCTGCCAGTGCGCGTGGTCTGTCTCGACCTCGATGCCGACGATCTTTTTAAGATCATGAAATTTTCGGAAGGCAGCTTGCT
>JBEEGY010000207.1:0-3244 GCA_041167145.1 Verrucomicrobiota bacterium | reverse complement strand
AAATCGCCAACCAGTCTCTCCGCATCGCCGGCGATCTGCCCAAGCTGAAACGAACCGGAGTTCTGGGTTCGCTGTGCGATCGCCTTGCTGATCTTGGCCTGCGTCGTCTCGCCAAATCCGGGCAGTTTCGCGACCCGGCCCGACTCACATGCTTTTTGCAATTCTTCGATGGAGCTAATCTGCAGCTGCTCGTGCAACGCCTTGATCTTTTTGGCGCCCAAACCGGAAATTGAGAATAACTGGAGGATGGCGGCCGGAAAATTGGTTCGGAGTTCCTCGAGATATTGCAATGACCCAGTGGTGGCCAACTCCTTGATCTTTGCAGCGATCGCCTTCCCGATGCCGGGAATTTTGGCGAGAGCTTCTTCATTCTCGAGATCGGCCAAACTGCCGCCCCAGGCTTCAATCGAACGCGCCGCATTGGCGTAGGCGCGGATCTTAAAGGGATTTTCGTCCTTTAATTCGAGCAGCGTGGCAATCTCCTGCAGAATTGCAGAGACTTCATTTTTCGTCATTGCTTCACCGTCCGCGAAGTTTGATCGGTCGTCGACCGGGGTTCACACACACTAACCATTTGTGCTATCTTACGTGCTCGCATGAAGAAGTCGGCCGGTCTACTCGCATTCTCTCTTTTGGCCGCGCTGAGCGCACACGCGGTTATCCTGCTGGACACGGGCGAGCCCACGGTGAATACGACCGCGCCGGCAGGTCCTCTGGCCGACAGCGGCTGGCAATACCAGGGAGATTGGGGCGGATGGTTGGGCACGCCAATTTCGCCAAATTTCTTTGTCAGCGCGGCGCACCTCGGCCAGGCAAGTGATCATATTTCGTTTCAAGGATCGTCTTACCAGATCGTTCAGTCGTTCTCGCTGCCGGGCAGCGATCTGCTGATATGGCAGGTTCAGGGGATATTTCCATATTTTGCGCCGTTATATACGAAGCAAGACGAAACCGGACAACATCTCGTCGTAATTGGTCGCGGAACAGAGCGGGGCAGCGAAGTAATCCTGAACGGCACATTGCGCGGTTGGAACTGGGGGAACGATACTGACGTGAGGCGGTGGGGTGAAAACGATATCGCCGAAATCATACCCTATGGCGGACACGACCTCTTATATGCGACGTTTGATCAACACGCGACGTTTGATGAACAGGGCCAGCCGACCGACCGACCCAATGAATGTCATCTTTCCAGAAATGATTCCGGGGGTGCCGTGTTTTTAAACGACAATGGCGCATGGAAACTGGCGGCCATTAATTTCGCCGTCGATGATCTGTATACTGCGCCATCGACTTCCGCCCAATTCTTGGCCGCAATTTTTGATGCGCGCGGCTACTATTCTTATGACGGCACTAACTTTACCCAGATCACAGGAAGCGCGCCCGTGCCGACCGGATTTTATGGGAGCCGCATCTCGTCGGAACTGGCGTGGATTTGCAGCGTCATCGCCAATCCCCAGGTCGGACGCGAAGGAAATTTCCTCACTCTCACCTATTCCAAGTTGCTCGCCCCGGCCAGTGACATTGTTTACACGGTGCAGACATCGGACGATCTCGTCGGATGGCAACCGACGAATACAGCGGACGAGACTATCTCGGTGGCTGGTGATATCGCGAAAATCAAAGCGAAGATTGATACCGGCATGGCGACCCACCTGTTCGCGCGACTTCTCGTTACCCGGCCGTAGTCGAAGCCCGGCGGTTTGTCGCCGCGTTCCGGCCAGCACGCGCCTCGACTGAGCGAGGCGGCTACAGCTCACATCCTGCCGCGACGCTTAAAGAAGTGATAGCGGTCAAGGATCGACTCGACGTAGTTTCTTGTCCCACGAAAGTTGATGTGGCTCAAAAATTCGCCGGCTGACATTCCGCTACTGCCTTCGCCACCCGCCCAACGCTGAACCCGGCTCGCGCCCGCGTTGTATTCCGCGAGGGCGAACGGGAGAGGATCAGGCTGCTGTTCCCAATGGTCAATTGCACGCTCAAGGTACCAACAACCCGCTTCGAGGTTTCTGGTGGGGTCGAATAATTCCTCCACGCGGAAGTTGTCGATCTTGTTTTCGTGCGCCCATTCGTTGGCCGCCTTCTCGCTTACCTGCATCAACCCGCGTTCGCCGGCCGTGCCGTACTTTTGCGGATCGAAGCGGCTTTCCCGCCAGACGACGGCTTTCACCAGCATCGGGTCAAGATGATGCTCGTTCGCGACGGATTTGATTAACCGATCGTATTGTTGAAATCGGGCAGGGCTGAACCACTCGTAGAGCGTATAAACGGGATCGCCCGATCGGACCGAGATATAGGCAAACCCGGCCGCCACCGCCAAGAGGAAGCAAAGAAGTAGTTTGAAAACGAATCGGATCACTGCGTTCTGCAACTCATGCTTCTGTTCCTACGCCCGATCGCCCCGAAAGTGGATTCTCATTGAGAAATATGGACCAGGAGCATGATCATGTACGGGGCCAAGATCAATCCTGCATGATTTCCTGGATCAACTAAATTACTGAGTGGTCGCTTTGGCAAAATCCAGCTATGTCCGCGTGATCATCGATCGCGCGATTCATCGCGAACTTGATTACCTGTTACCGGAAACTCTGGCCGAGCGGGTTGCGGTTGGTTCCCGGGTGCGTGTGCCGTTTCGTGACCGATCTGCTCTGGCCACGGTGCTGGCGGTTCTCGAGCATAGCGATGCGAGCGGAATTCGCCCGATTGAAGCGATTGTCGGCGACACGCCGGCGTTAAGCCCGGAACTGCTTGAACTGGCGAAATGGATGAGCACCTACTACTGCTGTCCCATTGAAACCGTCATTCGCAGCCTGCTCCCGCAGGTGGTGCGAAAGGCGGAAGTGGGTTGGAAAAAACAGCTTTTTGTCCACCCAGGCCAGGCTTTCGGCGTTGCCGAAATAGAAAAACTGCGCCGGCGTGCGCCGCGCCAGGCTGAGCTGCTTGAAGCGATCAGCAAATTGGAAGCTCCGATGGCGGCCGCGGAATTGTTGCGCCAATACGCGTTCGACAATCAGGCTCTGCGGGCGTTGGCCAAACGCGGCGTGATTGAGCTGCGCGAAGAAGCTGTGATCCGCGACCCGCACGGAGACGAGCGATTCTTGGCCACGTCCAACCTGGTGGTGAATCAGGAACAAGCGGCGGCCTTGCAAACTATCGCCACGGCTATGGCATCTCCGGATGGCGCGCGCCCCATTCTTCTCCATGGAGTCACCGGGAGCGGTAAAACAGAAATCTATCTGCAAAC
>JBEEGY010000206.1:0-5051 GCA_041167145.1 Verrucomicrobiota bacterium | reverse complement strand
ATAACGCCCTCGGACTTGTAACCGATGTCGACCAACACTTCGCGCGGACGAACTTCAAGAATACGTCCCTTGACGATGCTGCCTTCCCGGAACTCCGGCATCGGCTTCGACATCAAATCCTGCATTTGTACCATATATATTAAGAGGCCTCCTTGGAGCGCTATCGCGACGCCTTTACCAGGCATCGTTAATCCCGCTGCACAATGCATTTAGAGCAGAGGAAACGGAGCGCCACAGTAGCTAGGATACAAGCGTAGGTCAACTTCTCTTCGGTAGGGCGAGACTCTGTCGAGCCGACTTATTTCGACGGCTCCGCAGAGCGTCGCCCTACCAGCTACCCTTGAGCCGTCGCCATTTCACCGGTAGTTTAGCGCACATGTCGATCTTACGCCTTGCTTGCCGCGCCGTAGCTACCAGCGTAGGAGGGTCGATCTTAGCTGCCATGGTTGCGACCGCGTCGCTGCGTGCGGCCTCTCCGGCAGAACAGAAGGTTCTCGAGGCCATCAAATCGCCCGACTTGAGCGTGGTCCATCTCTGGGCGCCGTGGTGTTCGAATTGCCAGACCGAACTTAAGAGTGGCGGCTGGACGAAAATGGTGAAAGACAATCCACAGGTGAAATTTTATTTCGTTTCCATTTGGAATAGTGGCGAAGACGGCCGTGCCATGTTGAAAAAATATGAGCTTGGCGATCAACCCAACGTCACGATCCTGGCAGATCCGGGGCCGCGCACCGGCGATAAGATCAAACAGTTCCTTGGTCTGCCAGTTTCCTGGATCCCGACCACATGGGTTTTCAAAGGTGGTGATCTTCGTTATGCTATGAACTACGGGGAAGTTCGCTTTCCGGTGCTTCAGCAATTCATCGAAGACAGTAAATCCGAGTGGTCGCACAAAGGCGAAACGAAGACTGACGAAAAATTATGACAACCGCGGCAACATTTTCGCCCAAGAGCGCCAAGGTGAAGTTTCACCTTCCGGGCGGCGCGCAGCCGCTCATTCTTCTCCCCGTGCATGTGAACGGGCAGGGGCCGTTCGAGTTTATTTTGGACACGGGGGCCGGTACTTCCTTGCTGTCATCCGACCTGGCCAAGCAGCTTGAGGTCAAGGTTGTGGGTTCAAAAGAAGGACAGAGCGCAGGCGGCAAGGTTTCCGTCTCACTTGCAAAAGTTGATTCACTTGCTGTGGACGAAGCGAAAATGGACGATGTCGATGTTGGGATTGTCGATCTTAGCCACATCGGCAAAACCATCGGCGCGAAAATTGACGGCGATCTCGGCTACAATTTCCTTAAACACTTCCGTGTCGCGATCGATTATCGCGAATGCGTCATTCGTTTCGACGATCCGAAACGGTTCCAGGATTTTGGACGCACCGCGCAAACAGAAATCGCCATGCGTCTGGCCAGTCCGGCCAAGCCGCTCATTTTGGTGGATGTGCACGCGAATGGTAAAGGCCCGTTTCAGTTTGCTATCGACACCGGCACCTCAACGACGGCGATCACTCCTGAGCTGGCCAAAAAACTCGGCGTGACGAGTTCACCGATCGGTCCGGCCACGACCGGAGGCGCGCATGTCGATGTTACCGCCGGGACATTGAAATCATTTCAGGTGGGCGGCGCTAAGATCGACAATATGTCTGTGGTGGTGGCCGACTTCTTCGCCATGCTAAGCCAGGCCATTGGCGCAAAGCTTGACGGCATTATCGGTTACAATTTTCTGCGCAATTACAAAGTCGCTTTCGATTATCCAAACGAAATGCTCAGTTTGTTTTAGTATGATCGAACTTTCCGCCGCCCCATCCACAATGCAGAACAGACCGCCGGCGATCCTTTCGCTCATCGGTGAGACGCCGCTCGTTGAGGTGACGCGCATAGACACGGGTGCGTGCCAGCTTTTTCTTAAGCTCGAAAACCAAAATCCAACAGGCTCAATCAAGGACCGCGTCGCACTCGCCATGATCGAGACGGCCGAGCAGGAAGGAAAACTGGGACCGGGCGGCACTGTTATTGAAGCGACCGCCGGCAACACCGGGCTTGGTCTGGCTCTCGTCGCGGGTGCGAAAGGATATCGTGTCGTGCTCGTGATTCCCGACAAGATGTCGCAGGAAAAAATTTCGCACGTTAAAGCGCTGGGCGCCGAAGTGGTCATGGCGCGTTCCGACGTTACGCGTGGTCATCCGGAGTATTATCAAGATGTGGCGGCGCGGCTGGCCGAAGAAATCCCGGGCGGTTTTTACGTGAACCAATTCGGCAATCCCGCGAATCCGCTTGCACACGAGCGTTCCACCGGCCCGGAAATCTGGGAACAGATGCGGCACGACGTGGACGCCATAGTTTGCGGCGTCGGTTCCGGCGGAACATTGACCGGTCTGGGCCGATTCTTTTCGCGCGTGAAACCGCGACGCGGCATCGAGATGATTTTGGCCGATCCGACCGGCTCGATTCTTTATGAATGGGTCAAGACGGGCAAACTGGTCGAATCGGGCAGCTGGGCCGTCGAAGGCATTGGCGAGGATTTCGTTCCCGAAATCGCCGACATGTCTTTTGTCACCGACGCATTCGAGATTGACGACGAAGAGAGTTTCGCGACGGCGCGCGAGCTTTTGCGTCGCGAAGGAATTCTGAGCGGATCATCCACCGGCACGCTCGTTGCGGGCGCGCTTCGCTATTGCCGCCAGCAAACCAAGCCCAAGCGCGTGGTCACGTTCGTGGCCGATACCGGCAACAAATATCTCTCGAAGATGTACAACGATTTCTGGATGGCGGAACAGGGATTCATTCATCGTCCGCTGCATGGCGATTTGAGCGATTTGATCTCGCATCGTCACGAAGCGGGCGAAGTTGTTTCGGTCGGGCCGCAGGACACGCTGCTGACCGCATTCAGGCGAATGCGCAGCGCGGATGTGTCGCAGGTTCCAGTGGTCGATGAAAAGGGACGCGCCGTCGGCATTCTCGATGAATCGGATGTTTTGGTGAAGGTGCACCGCGATCCCACGCATTTTAACGACACCGTAAAATCAGCCATGACCGATCGGCTGGAAACGCTTCCGCCCGACGCGAAGATCGATGATCTTCTTGCCGTATTCGATCGCGGCCGCGTTGCCATCGTCATGGATCACGACAAGTTTCTCGGCCTGATCACGCGCACCGATTTGCTTTCCTATTTGCGGTTGAACATGCCGAAGTCGTCCGCGCCGGTGAGCCGGGAGTACAGCTAAAACTAGCCTGGAAGCCATGAAGCCAGGAAATTGATAACGATATTTATTTCTGATTTCTTGTTTTCCTAATCCTTCCTCGGTTCCTGGTTTCCAGATTCATCTGCATCTAAATTAAAATCGACATGAAGAAGCAGCACGAGTTTGCCACACGCGCGATTCACGCCGGCCAGGAACCTGACCCGAGCACGGGGGCCATCATGACGCCGATCTATGCAACGTCGACCTACGTGCAGCAAAGTCCCGGCAAGCACAAAGGCTACGATTACGCGCGCTCGATTAATCCGACCCGGCTCGCTTACGAGAAATGCATCGCCGATCTGGAAAGCGGCACGCGCGGCTTCGCCTTCGCCTCCGGCCTCGCCGCCATGTCGACCGCACTCGATGCGCTCGAGAGCGGTTCGCACCTCGTGGTAAGCGACGATCTCTACGGCGGCACGTTTCGACTTTTCGAAAAGGTCCGCCGTCGCTCCGCCAATCTCGATTTCACCTATGTCGATCTTACCGATGCGACGCGTTTCGAGCAGGAGATTAAACCAAATACGCGCATGGTTTGGATTGAGACGCCGAGCAATCCGTTGCTTAAGGTGATCGATCTTGAAGCCATCGCCAAGATGGCGCGCGAAAAGAACATCATTTCGGTTTCCGACAATACTTTTGCCACTCCGTGGATTCAGCGGCCAATCGAGTCCGGCTTCGATTTGGTGATCCATTCCGCGACCAAATACTTGAATGGGCACTCCGACATGGTCGGCGGCGTTATCGTCGTCGGCGAAGACAAGGAGCTCGCCGATCAAATAGCGTTTCTACAAAACTCAGTGGGCGCGATTGCGGGACCGTTCGACAGTTTTCTGGTAATGCGCAGTTTGAAAACTTTGGCGCTGCGCATGGAACGGCATTGCGCGAACGGACTCGAGGTCGCGCGTTGGCTGGAAGAACAGCCGAACGTCAAATCAGTCAGTTATCCCGGACTCAAATCGCATCCGCAACACGACCTCGCGCGGACCCAAATGCGTGGCTTCGGCGGAATGGTCACAATGGTTTTAAAGACCGACCTCGCCGGCACACGCCGCTTTCTTGAGAACACGCATCTGTTTGCGCTCGCCGAAAGTTTGGGCGGCGTCGAAAGCCTGATCAATCACCCGGCGCTCATGACGCATGCTTCCGTGCCGAAAGAACAGCGGGAAGCCCTCGGGGTGACTGATTCGCTGGTGCGCCTTTCGGTAGGAGTGGAAGATGTGCGCGATTTGATCGACGATTTACAATTCGCCTTCGAAGCCATTTGATTCTGGGGAGCGCACGCGCCTCGCGTGCTGGTTTCGGCGCCCCGCCGAAACAAATCTTCCAGGCCTTAAAGTTCGCAATCGCGTGGCGCGATCGCCAGCACGCGAGGGCGCGTGCGCTCCCCAGACATTGCGCGTTGTGATTGCGCGGCAGCGACTTAACTTTCCGGCCGATGGGCAACACATTTGGTCAACTTTTTCGCGTAACGACCTTCGGCGAATCGCACGGCGGAGGCATCGGCGTGGTGATCGACGGCTGTCCAGCCAAGATCGACATCTCCGTAGCGAATATTCAGCGCGAACTTGATCGGAGAAAGCCGGGCCAAAGCAAAATCACAACGCAACGCAAAGAAGAAGATCGATGCGAAATTCTTTCCGGTGTGTTTGGGGGCAAGACGCTCGGCACGCCGATCGCAATCCTGGTGCGCAACAACGACGCGCGGCCAAGTGATTATGCCGATCTTGCCAAAACGTTCCGGCCATCGCATGCCGACTTCACCTACGAGGCGAAGTACGGAATCCGGAACTGGCAGGGTGGGGGGCGAGCTTCGGCG
>JBEEGY010000205.1:0-7975 GCA_041167145.1 Verrucomicrobiota bacterium | reverse complement strand
CCGAGATGGCGGGCAAATCGCCGATACCGTTGCCGATAAACTGAATGTTTTGCACGCTCACGCCGGCGGCGCGCACGGAAAGGCATTCCTTGCCTTCGCTTTGAATGAGCACCTGCCCGCCCATTTTGGAATCGGCCACCAGACGAATCGCGCGCGGTACAACGAGGCCTCCGCGGTAAAGTCCCGCCGGGACTTTGACCGTCGCGCCCGGCGCCGCCCCCGCGATCATGGCCGCGAGATCGGCCCCTTCCATGCCGCCGCTGTAGGGCGGAATCACCGCTGCCGGCGGAGGCGGCGTTGCGGTAAGGGCAGGAGCAGGGCCGGAACGATCGTGTTTTACATCGGCGGATTTCTCGCTCGAACCGGAATGGCGAACGAGAAACACAATGACGATGAGAACAAACAAACCGCCGCCGATCATCCCCATGGTTCGCGCGTTGATCGGAACCGGCAGTCGTATCGGCGCCGGTGTTGCCTCCGAGTTTGTTGGAGCGGAAGACTGTTTGGTTTCGCGCAGCGCGACCGGCGCCGGTTCGGCAATGTTCGCGGCAATTGTTTCGGCGCCGCAATCCGGGCATCGCTTGTGTTTCACCGGATCGTAGACCCGGCCGCACGTACAGCGGATACGTTTCGTCGTCATGGCTTGGGCGAGGCCGGCGACGAAGGTGATTGTTGCCGCTGGGCTTCGCGTTCCCTGCGGAGTTTTTCCGCTCGGGCACGAAGCGCGTCCATCTCCGCTTTCGACATCGTCGTTGCTGGACTGGCCGTTGCGGCGGGCGGCGCTGGAGTTGACGTGGCCGCGGGCGGCGCGATCGGCGGGGGCGCGCTTTTCGTGATCGCTTTCCATTCCGCATCGCGCTCCGCCGCAGTTGCTTCCTTGAAAGTGAGCACGTTATTCGGATCAACGGTGAAAGTGCCGGTCAGCGCCCAGAATCGCTGGGGCGTAAGGGTCACTTCAGGCAATGTAAAGCTACTCAGCTTCCCAAAGTCGCCGAAAACGCTGGATTTTACGATTGTGTTCTTCCTCGCGCCGGGCTCATTCGCCAGTTTCGCATAAACCTTGTAGTGCGCGTCGGCCGGCACATCGCCCGTAACCCAGAGGACAACGCCACGACCAGGCACATAGGCGTTCGAGTCGCTTCTCCAACCGCTGGCGTGATGGGCTTTCATGGGATCGAATGGCGAATTCGCACTCTTGGTTCCCCCTTCCATAATCAGATCGTCCTGAAGGTAGAGATCCAAATCCTGCGTTTCGTCGGTCGCCGTTGTCACCATGAGAAAAGGTTTCTTTTGCGCTAGCGTTCGTTTCTGTTTGTCATTTGTCGCGGTCAATTGCTCGTTCTCGGCCGTCAGATGATTGACCTGCCCTTGTAATGTCTGGATTTGCGCCTGCAGCCCGCGCAACAAATTCTCCATTTCCGCGGCCGCGCTCGGATCGCTCATCCGCGCTATGATTATTTCGATGTTGCGCATGAGCTCCTGCGTTTTTTCCTGCTCCTCGCGCAATTGCACGCTGCCCTTCCCTGGTTTGTAATAGGGCAGCGCGACCAGCATCATGAAACAAAATGCGCCGAGGGCGCCGCACAGAATGTCGAGCAGCGACATGTTGAAGATGTTGATCTCCCGGCGGCGGGCTCTCATAAAGGCGCATTAGCTCTCCGCGTAAAGGCGATTGATCAAATTGCGCAAGGTGTAATCGCCCGCGCTGTTCACGGCCGATTCCTCTTTTTCCTGCACGAGATGCAATATAAAAACCAGGACCGCGCTCTCGATCAACGCCACCATCGTGCAGTCGAACCCGACGCCGAGCGTGCGCGAGACCGCTTTCAAATCGAGCACATCGCTCAATCCAGCGGCGGAAAGCGACGCGCCCAGCGAGTAAACGGTGCCGATGAATCCGAGTGTTGGCACGACCCAGGCGATGAAGCGCACCAGGCCGTAACGAAGATCGACACGATTACTCATGAGCTCGAGATGCTGGCTCATCACTCCGGCGGCCTGTTCCACCGAAGAGCTCGATTGAAATTGCAGGACCGCGAGATTAATCAGCGACGGCAGAAAACCATTCTCGTGATCGAACTCGCCGGAGACGCGTCTGCGGATCGGTCCGAGATCCTGGGCGACGAGAACGGTGTGGTCGTCCTCCGGCAGATAATGCAATTGCAGAAAGGCTTTCTCGCGCGAGGCGATCCGCCAGCGCACGAACAGTTCGCCGAGGCCGACAAAAAACACCAGGTGCATCAAGTTCTGGATAGTGAAGGGATAAAGGAAATGCTGCGACGGCTTGTCGAGCACGAGCACGGCCGTGCGGCCCGAGAGAATCAGGGAGAGAAACGCGATCACCACGATTCCAACCAACACCGACAACAGGACCGTTTTTGAACGTTTTGGCTTTGCCCAGAGTGAATTGAGTCCGGCCACGGCCGCGTCGGAAGCGGCATTAAAATCGAAACCACGGGCGCGGTTCATAATGGATCAAAGCCAGCGTAACGCGCCAAGGTTAGAAAAACTCTATCCACGCAGGCAAGGCCATTCTGGCGGCTAACGCTAGATCTTCGCAAGTTGTCTTACGCAATAGCCCAGCGTTAAAACGCTGGGCTATTTTCAAGACTTGTGGCGCCGCTCGCGATTACGGTTGCGCGTGAAAGCCTGTCCCTCCACCCTTTTTGCGATAGCTGAAAGGCGCGCGCTAAAAATGATCCAATGCCAGCCACATTGGAAGCGGTTTCGCTCACGCGTATTGGATGAGATCCGCGAAGTGCGGTTTTGGCGGCAACGACGCCTTCAGCCTTACCGCTTCTTCCGCGCAGGCGGATTCTTGGGACCGAAGATGTTTTTGAAACTTTGCCCGATCTTATCGAGAGCAGAGGGAGTCGGAGTGGCCCTGACCGAAGAGCGGCTGCGCGCGCGCATTTGAAATGCGACATTCGCCGTCTTGCCGTTTTCGATGGCTATGGTCTGGGTGCGTTCCGGAAACTCGGGAAAACGCGCGACGAGTTTTTGTTTGCCTAATGGAAGATCGACAGTGAGCGGCGCCTGGCCGAGTGAATGCGCGCCGAAGAAAATTTCTGCGCCGTCGGGCGTACTGCTGATAGTCGCGCTGCCGTGCGGAAAAGTGTAATCGACCGGCACACTCTCGCCGGCGCCGACGGAGATTTCGGTGCGATCATCCGGCCAACCGTCGTTGTGAAAGAAAAGTGTGTAACGCCCCGGCGGGAGATCCTCGATTACGTCTGGAGCCGAACCGGTGCGCAGCGCAGTCGCGGCCGGCGCAGATTTTCCGGCAACTACGCCAGGATAGACGGTAAAAGTTGCGCCAGTCGGGCTGGTCGTTAACTGCAACCTTGCGTTTTCTGTCGATCGCTCCGGAGCAGATGGCGGAGTTGGTTCTTCCACAACACTGACAAGGTCGGATGTCTCCTCAGGTTGCGGAGGCGGAGATGGTGCCTTCGTGGCTGGCACTTCCATCGCATAGCCGAGAGCAGGCGGTGCCGACGCCGCGGATTTCATTTTTCGAGCGGATGCCTTCTGAACGCTGGCTGGTGCAGGCACACTGACCGCCGGCGGCGAGCTCGCCATACTCGGCGCGTTCTGTTTCGATGGATGAAAAGCAACAATGAGGGCGGCAATCAGCGCCATAACGCCACCGGCCAATGCAGCGATACGCGAGTCGACGCCTTTCAACTTGTCGCGCAGATGGCCGAGCGCTTGCGCAAATTGCAGTTTTTTATCCGGCTCGACTTCAGTCAGGCGAATGGTCCCGCCGAGTCGTAATCGCCTTGCAATATCCGCGGGGGTCTTCGGGCGCTGCTCGGGTTCTTTGGCGAGACAGCGGGCAATCGTTTCCTCCCAGTACTTCGGGATGGGCGCGCCGTTGATCCCGAATTTCGCGCGCCGCTGCGTGACGGTGGGCGCGATAACCTCTTTGACTTGTGAGGCAATATCACCGCCATGGAAGGGCGGTTTGCTCGAAAGCATTTCGTACAACGTGGCGCCTACCGCGTAAATGTCGTCCGAGGCGGAAGGATCTTCTCCGAGCATCTGCTGCGGACTCATGTAGTTGAGTGTTCCGCTGGAAGTGCGTACGCTCACGCGACTCATTGAATCGCGCAGAGTGCAGGCGATTCCGAAATCAGTGATCTTCAGTTCCGCGCGGCTATTCACCATCAGGTTGGCCGGTTTCAAATCGCGATGAACCAGCTGGGCGGATTCGTGCGCATAACTTAACGCGTCGCAGAGGGAAGTGATCCAGGGCACGATCTCTTCCACTTCAAAACATTTCGACGGCTTCTTCACCCGCAACGATGAGAGCGTGGCGCCGTCCACGTATTCCATCGAAATGGCAGCGCTGTGTTCGTCTTCGATGAAATCAAAAATTCGGACAATATTCGGATGAGTGAGCAATAAGCTCTTGCGCGTTTCACGCTTCAGATCCTCCTGGGCGGACGCATCGAAGCAGACCGCTTCCGGCACGAGCTTTAAGGCGACGAGGCGATCAAGCCGTTCATCGCGTGCGAGCCAGACGATTCCCATCCCCCCGCGCCCCAAGACTTTTTGAAGCGTGAATCGATTAAAAAGCTTTGTCCCGCCTACGACACCGCGCATCGTTTGGCCGGCATCAGGATCCTCCTCCGGACCAGATAGGGTGTACATGCAGTAATGGGAAAAAGCAGAGGGCATGCCCCTGCCCAGTCGCTGGCATGCATTCGGCTTATTTCTGGAGCATGGACAAAGCAGGTCTCGCCGCCTGGCTCGATGTTGGAGATCGACAGCTTCCTTTAGTGGGAAAGACCTTTTCGCTTGGACGGGCCAAAGACAACAACGTCGTCTTCACTTCGGCTAAAGTGTCGCGCCGTCACGCCCTGGTGCATTCGCAAGGTGGCGCCGAGTTTTCTCTTGTCGATCTTGGCAGCAGCAACGGAACGCATCTAAACGGCCGGCGCGTGATCCAACCGATCGCGTTGCAACACGGCGATGTCATTCAAATCGGCGAGCAAAGTCTCGTTTTCCGCCTCCAGACTCCGCAGACACCGGAGGAGCAATTGTACATGACCGAGGCGCAAAAAACCGTGCGCGACGTCAGCGAGCTCACTTGCTGGTTCCTGCTCATGGACATCGAAAACTTCGTGCACCTGAGCAGCGATTTGCCAGCCGAGGAATTGGCCCGAATGGTCGGCACATGGTTGGCGGAGTGCCAGAAAGTGATCGAAAACCATGGCGGCGCATTAAGTAAATTCCTTGGCGATGGAATGCTGGTCTATTGGAATGCGCGCTATTGTGATCTCGCGAATGTGGCAGCAGCGCTGAACGTTTTGCAGTCGATGCAATCGCGACGTCAGCCGCCATTCCGATGGACTCTTCACTATGGGACGGCCGTTTTTGGCGCGGCTGTCGCGGCTGGTGAATTAAGCGCGCTCGGGCAGGATCTAAATTTTCTTTTTCGAATGGAACGCCTGGCCGCCACACAAGGTTTTCCGTGTCTGATCAGCGAGGCCGCGCGGGTTGGGATGGCCACGCATTGGAAGGGACAACCGCTTGGGGCCTTCCTCCTGAAAGGCTTCGAAAGCGAATACGCTTTCTTCAGTTGGTAAGGCTCAAACTGCTGCGCTCGTCGCTGTTCTTGGCAGAGGCGACGCAAATGATAGCGCGCTCGCGTTTTTTATTGCGATCGTCTCATGTTCGCTTGCTGCGCTTACCGTCAATCCCGCCGGCCGCGCCAAGTTCCTGGCACACTCAACCATCCGGTCAATTTGCTCGTCGTCGTGTCCGGGGTCGTGATGAAAGAATGCGAGCTGACGAACGCGAGCGTTGATGGCCAGGGCAACGCTGTTCGTCAAACAGCCATGACCCCAACCACGGTGAAACTGAAATTCCGCTTCCGTGTATTGCGTATCGAGGATCAGAAGATCGACCTCGCGCACAAATTCAACCAGCGCATTATTAGCGCTTTTGTTTTCGAACGGTTCGTGATCGGGAAGATAAGCGAGCGAACCGCCGTTGGCTTCAATGCGAAATCCGGCGCAGCCACCGGGGTGATTCAAAGCCGTGACCCGTACTCTAAATGGACCCAGCGTGACATCATCGGAGGCGAGCTCCTCGACTGCGGCCAAGCCAAGCAGTCTATCGAAGTCTACAGGAAAATAGATCGGATCCATTTGATTGCGCAGCGCCCGAGTCAGTCCCGCGCCGGCACCTCTCGCCGCTAACATGCGGATTTTGTGTCCCGCTGAATAGGCCGGAGCAAAAAACGGCAATCCCTGGATGTGATCCCAGTGCGTGTGTGAAATCAGCAACGCGACTTCGATTGGACTTGTCTCACGTTCTTTGAGTAAATCGAGGCCAAGCCCGCGGATGCCGGTGCCCGCATCGAGGATGAGAATCTGGTTGCCGGCACGCACCTCCACGCACGAGGTGTTGCCACCATATCGCGCCGTTGCGTCACCCGGCGACGGTGTCGAGCCGCGAACTCCGCGGAATGCAACCGTTAGCGAATCTGCGCTTGGATTGGACATCTCAATCGCTATTCCTCCAGCGGCAAATCGATCGTGAATGCTGTGCCTTGGTCGCTACTCTTGACCCAGATCAAACCGCGATGGGCCTGGACAACTGCTTTGCTGATGGCGAGCCCCAGCCCGGTGCCGTTCGTTTTTCCATGCGTTACGAATGGCTCGAAAATCCGCGGCAGCAATTGTGGCGGAATGCCGCAGCCTGTGTCGGAAATTTCGAATTGCACGCGTGAATCGATTCGCTTCACCGTAAACGACAGGACCTTCTCGTTGGCCTTTGCCATCGCCTCGCGCGCGTTGCGGATTAAATTGCTGAAAACGCGCAAGAGCCGGTGGCGGTCCACGTTAATTCGACCGTCGTAGAGCGCCTCGATCCGGACATCGACAACGGGCCGGCATTTCGCGAAATCCGGTTCTAGCTTGTGCACAAGCTCGCCGATTTTGATCGATTGCAGATTGAGTTGGGTGTTGCCGCGAGAGAAATCGATTAACTCCGTTGTCATTACGGCCATCTTCTCAACCGCCTCGCGGATTAACGCCGCCATCTTCCCGGTCAGCTCATCCTGGTTCGTTCCGCGAATGACGTCGCAGGCGCCGAGAATACATGAAATCGGATTGTTCATGTCGTGCACGATCGAGCTAATGGTGGTCCCGATGAGCGACAATCGTTCGTTGCGCATAACCTCTTCGATAAAGTGCTGGTTATTATGACGAAGGCGTTTCGTGACGGACTTCGTGAAATTGCTCAGCACTTCATGAGGCGCGAGCCGCAATAGCAAATCCCACCCATGTCGATCGATTTTTCCCAGGACAACGCTTCCTTCGGCCGCTGCCTGGGCGGAGCGCTTGCCACTGTCGACCAGCGCCATCTCGCCGAAGAAGTCGCCCTCCATCAGGTGAGCGAGAGTCTCCTGCTGGCCTGCCCGCCCCTTTTTTGAAATTTTTACCGAGCCTTGCGCGATCAGATAAAGAGAACTGCCAGGTTCGTTCTCTTCAAAAATGATTTCGTCAGGGCCGCAATGGATAATGTCAATCTTGTCCGCGATCTGCGTGTAGGCCTCACCGCTAATTCCTGTCAGCAAATCGTTTTTGCGAAACGAATCGCGATTCGCCGGATGGGAATGCTGAACGCCGGGAGAGATTGCGTCCGCGATGTGGACTATGTTTTGAGATGGCATCGTCAGGCCTCGTGCTGAAAAGAGCACCAGCTGTGCCTCCACAACGCATCCCCGGAATTGATCGCCGCGTTACGCTGCCTGGATCGGTCGGTCCGCTCCGTTCAGTTTTGCGTGATCAGGGTCACGTCAAAGGCGCGGTACTTTCGCTCACCTTCGTACCCATAAAGTGGGACGTAGCTGAAACGATCCTGCATGTCTCTCGCCGCCATCCGTTGAAATGTTGGATCGAGAAGATAATTTCCATCCGCCGTTCCCCATTCCAACCAAGCATGGGTGCGCCAATCGTGTGCG
>JBEEGY010000204.1:0-2991 GCA_041167145.1 Verrucomicrobiota bacterium | reverse complement strand
CTGGAAGCTATACGGCAGTGGTAGAAAGCCAAAACACCACTGCTTCTACAAACGGTGTGGCTTTACTTGAAATATATGACGTAGGCAGTCCCTGAGAACGCGTTTCTCAGCGTCCTTTCAACCTGTTGCCAAGTCATCAGCATTAAGCACCAGTCGTTCGACACGCCGGCCGTTCAGGATTCCATCGACGATCTCGGGCACGTCCGCGACCGTGACGCGCCCGTAAAAGAAGTGATCGGGTTCGACCAAAACGGTCACGCCCGTCGCGCATTGATCGAGACAGCTCGATGTGCAGACGCGCGCTTCGCGTTGATTGAGTCCGCGCGCGGCCAGCTCCGCTTTCAAGGCCTGGTGCACTTCTTCCGAGCCTTTGGCCGCGCAGCAGCCTTTCGGGTTGTCGTCCGGCCGGCGATTGATGCAAACAAAGAGATAATGGTTTCGTTGCGGCATCCTAAACCTGTAGAGGCGCGCGTGCCGCCTGCAATAATAATCAATTCCGCCGTGCTGTAGTCTGTAGGCGAAGCTGGCAGCTTCCCGCATATCTAATTGGGACGCTAACGGCGTCCCCTACAGTCAGAATTTTTCCGAGCGACCACCGGCGTTGTCGCTCTTACGAGTGCGGAAACATTTTCGGCAAAACGTTCGCAACGAAGTCGACCATGAAGTGTCCGATCATGTTCGTAACCAGGTCGCGTCGCCAGAGATAGAAACCCGAGAGAACGGCGCCGAGCGCGAGCGCAATCACAATATTAGGCCAGCCTCCCGTCCAGTGACCAAGCGAGAAAATAATTAGCGGAACAGCCGCCGCCCAATAGCGATTGAGGCCCAAGGCCTGCAACCGTTCGATGGCGTAGCCGCGATAGAATAATTCTTCCACCACGCCAGCACGTATGACGATGAGCGTGACCAGCCACACCGGCAGTTTATCCAACGCCTCCCCGGTCTTGCCCCCGTTGAAATGCGTGAGCACGGCGATGGCCGCGCCCACCGCGCCGCAGATTACAGCCAGCACCAGTCCCCAAAGAATAGATTTCCACAGCGGCGCTGTCCCAATGCCGATGGATGTAAACGGCAAACGTTCGCCGCGCCGGATAATTACGAGCAGCACAATCGCGCATAGCCAGATGAGCGATTCTTTCCACAGCACGGCGGTGAAGATGAGCGTCGGCCAAAAGTACGAGACAGCTTGCCGAATGATTAATATCGCGAAGATCGACAAGAACAGACCGATCCATGTCGCGGATGAAATTCTTGCGCGGCTCACAGACTGGTCAGTCATCCCGAGTAGGATGCGCGAACTGGCAATTTGGATGCAAGATGGTTTTGCGCGTTATGGCACTGCCTGGTGGAACGAGCAGTCGTCGCTCCTCCCTTGGTCGCGGTCCCTCGATGTTAGTAAAAGGCGACGAAGCCGCTCATAGTCAGCATCGCCCGACGAGGCGGACGATCCACCTACAGACAACCACAGCGGCTACAGAATCAGCTCGCAAAACTTCTTAAGATCGATATTCCCTCCCGAAACAACCGCGACAATTGGACCGTTCCCAGCTTTTCCAGTCAGCGCCGCGGCCAGCGGCAATGCGCCCGCTCCTTCGGAAATGATTCGCGCCTTTTCCGCCATCAACCGCATCGCTTTCTTCGTTTCGTCCAGGCTGACCACGATGCAGCCATCCACCACCGGTTTCATCCGTTCCCACATCCGTGGAAAAACGCTGCGCCCGCCCGCGCCGTCCACGAATGAGGCCTGCCAGTTTTCGAAAACTTGCGGCGATCCTTTTTTAAACGACAGCGCGGCGGGCGCGGCTGTCTCCGGCTCCGCGCCCCAAATTTTGATTTCCGGTTTCAACGCCTTGATTGCGCTGCCTACGCCGGTGATGAGTCCGCCGCCACCGATGCTGGCAATGACCGCAACCGTGTCGGGCGCGTCTTCCAAAATCTCCAGACCCATGGTGGCATGACCCGAGATGAAATCGTGATCGTCGAACGGATGCACAAATGTCCCGTCCGCGCCCGGAAACGAACGCTCCTCGAGCGCATTCCAGGCAACTTCGTACGGCACCGGGATGAGTTTTGCGCCGAGCGCGCGCATCCGCTCGATCTTCGAAGCCGGTGCAGTCTCGATCACCACGACCGTGCACGGCACGCCCGCTTGCCGCGCCGCGTAAGCCACCCCTTGCCCCGCATTTCCGGCACTGATCGTCCAGACGCCGCGCTTGCGCTCGGACTCGGGCAACATCGCCACGGCATTGGCGGCGCCGCGCAATTTGTATGCGTTAATCGGTTGCAGGTTTTCGAGCTTCAACCGGATATCGGGAAAACCCGCTCCGAGTTCCAACCGAACCAACGGTGTGCGCACAATGGTTTGGGCGATGCGCTTTTGCGCTTGCTGGATATCGGCCAGTTCGATCGGACGCACTGCTGGAAGCGTTGCTGACATAAGTGGGAAGTGAAACCCGAAAGCGGAACGCTGCAAAGCGGAAAGCGACTGTGGTTGTTGCTTTGGCCGCTGCTGATGGCTGCGGCGAGGCCGCGGTCAGGGACCGCGGTTACAGGAATCAACGGACCTGGACTGACAACTCAAACCGATAGCCATCGGGATCGTGGAACCAGACGCCCATATTTTTTGAGCCCGATGCTTCCGGCCCGATCTCGGAGCCGGGATCTTCCAGATCGACCTTGTGCGTCTTCAGATGCTTAAGCGCTTTGCGCAAGACCGACATGCTGGGCAGATGAAAGGACATGTGCTCGATCGTTTTCGGCGACGGTTTGCCTTTGAACAACGCGATCGTGACATTCCTGTTGCCAACCGCGATACCGTTTTCAAACTCGAATTGCTTCTTCAACCCGAGCACTCGCTCGAACCATTGCGCGCTTTTTTTCGGATTGCGCACGGCCAGCCCGAAATGGCCGACGACGCCAAGTGTGAATGGAGGTTTACGAGATTTCACAATATAAGATCGCACGAGCGCGACGAATTAGTTTTTGCAAAAC
>JBEEGY010000203.1:0-3104 GCA_041167145.1 Verrucomicrobiota bacterium | reverse complement strand
CCTGCTCGGTATTTTCATGGCCGCGCAGATGATCACGCTAATTTGTTTGATTGGTTCGCGAATATTCCAGACCGGGTGGGATCGTTGGCTGCCCAAGTTCGCCGTCTCCGCTCTGTTCATCTGGCATTTCATCGGACTCGGCCTGTTCTCGATCATTGTGCTTGGGCTGATCCCCGTTTTGGCCATTAAGAAAATTGTGCGCGCCAACAAAGGTGGAATGCCGCGACAAGCCCTCGTTCTACCGGAAGATCAACACGGCTGGAATCGCCGCGAGTTTCTTGGCTTCGCCGCGGCCCTCGCTCCCCCGCTCTTCACTCTCAGTTTGACCGGCATCGCTCTTAGCCAGCTCAACCGGTTTCGTGTCCGGCGCTTTGTGCTGCCGATTCCCGGCCTGCCTGTCGATCTTGACGGAATCACGATTGCGCAGGTGAGCGACATGCACGTCGGCCGATTCACTTCCGGGCGCGTCTTGGACAAAATGGTGGCGACGGTCAACGACCTGAGCGCCGACCTCGTCCTCTTGACCGGTGATTTAATTAACGACGCGCTCGCCGATCTCGATCATGGCCTCGACCTGGCGCGGCGCATGCAGGCCCGCTTCGGATTGTATTTGATCGAAGGCAACCACGACCTGATCGAAAACGGAGAAGAATTCGAACGGCGCGTTAGAGCGTCGGGCATTCCGTTTCTCCTCGACCAATCGACGATCGTAACCGTTCGTGGCGCACCTGTTCAATTGCTCGGGCTAAGCTGGACACGAGCACACGAAAATCGCGACCAGGCAATTGCGCAATCCGTGAATAAGCTGCTCGCGCAACGCCAGAAGGACGTATTTCCGATTCTGCTGGCACATCATCCGCACGCATTTGACGCGGCGGCCGAAGCGCAAATGCCTCTCACTCTCTCCGGACACACCCACGGCGGACAATTGATGTTGAACGAACAGCTCGGGTTCGGACCGGCAATGTTCCGATATTGGTCAGGCCTCTACACGCACGGCGAAAGCAAACTCATCGTCTCGAACGGCGTCGGCAACTGGTTCCCGCTACGGACGAACGCGCCCGCCGAGATTGTTCACCTCACCTTACGGCGAAGCTGATCGAGAGTTTTTGATTTGCTTCGACGTTCTCATGTCATTGATCTCTGGGCGATTGAACGTTTTCTTCTTCTGCCTTCGTTTGACGCCCTGCTCTTCCTCCGCAAATTAGCTGCTCTTTGGCGCCCGTAGCTCAACTGGATAGAGCATCTGACTACGGATCAGAAGGTTTGAAGTTCGAATCTTCACGGGCGCGATTTCCGCGCCCCGTTGGGTTACGGCAAGAACAAGACTCGGCGCACCGAGACCGTTAACCTGCCGTTAACGCGCATGGCGTGGGCTTTCTGAAGGCGACAAATGGCTGCACTCACTTCGTCGCTGAAAACTCCATCGATCGGGCCGGTGTAATAACCTTTTCGACGCAACCCGACTTGAAGAGCGCCCACGTAAGCCGGATCAGAGGAGAGAGTCTTGCCCGATTGCGAGTAATAAAAAAGACGCCAGGCCTCGCGCCGCTCGAAATCTGTCGGGTTCAACGGCCCCTGCGTGAGCAATCCCCACTCGTCTCGTGCCGCTAACGGATCGGGAAAATGGAACAGGGGCTCATCCAAAGCGAATGCTGTTGTCGCGCCCAATCCCGTTAACACAGCGACCGCGAGGAAACGAATTGGATTCATAAACATAAATGTTGTTCTGAATAAGATCACTCGCAGTACGCAAATCTGCGAGCAAAAATGTTAATGCGCAAACTGTAGCCGCGCCGCTCTGCCGGCGCGTTTGTGTCATGGCGACGGAGCGCCGTGGCTACAAATCTCCCAATTAAATGACGGGCCTCAATCTCAACCAAAAGCACGGCCCTTTTCATAACGCCCCTTCGAACTGGCTCATGAGCTTGAATGTTTCGTAACGCTCCTTGATTTCGTCCATCGTCAGCTTGCGCAACCGATCGAGACTGAATGCCTCCACCGTGAAACTGGCGAGCACGCTGCCGTAGATCATCGCTTTGCGCAGATCGTTGAAGTGCACGTTCTTGGTTATGCCCGCGAGATAGCCGGCCATGCCGCCGGCGAAGGTGTCCCCCGCCCCGGTCGGATCGTGGATGTCTTCAAGCGGATACGCGCCGCAGCCGAAGAATTCATTTTTTTCTCCGAAAAGTAGCGCGCCGTGTTCGCCTTTTTTGATCGCCACATAACGCGGTCCCATTTTTTGAATTCGCCGGCCCGCTTTGATCAAACTCGTTTCCTTCGTCATTTGCCGCGCCTCGCTGTCGTTCAAGATGAGAAGATCGACGCGTGGCAATAGCGCATCCAAATCCTTGCGCGTGGTTTCGATCCAAAGGTCCATCGTGTCCGCGACGACGAAGCGCGGCTTTTCCATTTGATCGAGCACGTGCGCTTGCAAGGAGGGCGCGATGTTGGCCAGCAAAACGAAGTCGGTTTGGCGATAAGATTCCGGCAACGCCGGTTTGAAATGCTCAAACACGTTGAGCGCGACCGAGCGCGTCTCGCGCGTGTTCAAGTCCCACGCGTATTCGCCCGACCAGCGAAATGTTTTACCGTCCACGCGCTGCACGCCGTCAATGTCGATCTTGCGAGATCTCCAGAACTCGAACTCGGACTCCGGAAAATCCTTGCCGACAACTCCGACAAGCTTGACCGGCGAAAAGAAACTTGCTCCCACGGCCGCGTAGGAAGCGGAGCCGCCCATGAGATCGGCGTGCTCTTCCACCGGTGTTTTCACCGTGTCGAGCGCAATGGAACCAACAATCAGCAAAGACATCGGAGTTCAGAGATCAGCGATCAGAAGTTTTTTGCAAGCGCGCGCATACTCACCGATATCCGGAGCCCTTAACAAACCGGAAACAAGCCCGACGCGTTGCGCACCGGCGGAGATCATTTGCGCGAGATTATCGATCGTGATTCCACCGATGCAAAAGATCGGCAGCGCAAGATCGACATGTACTTGGGGAACGTCGGCAAGGCCGATTGGTTTGTAATCCGGTTTCGTGGGCGTGGCAAAGATCGGCCCGAAACCAATATAATCGGCGCCTTCGCGTGCAGCCGCCTTC
>JBEEGY010000202.1:0-8048 GCA_041167145.1 Verrucomicrobiota bacterium | reverse complement strand
GACGGCAAATGCCTACCGCAAGCTCGGCCTCAAACCTCCAGCCGGTATGCAGAATGAATTGTTCGGGACGTGAGGAGCGAAATTCGTTGAAGCGATGAAGCGTTAAAGCGGATGTCTATTCAACTTTTCCGCCCCTTCAACGCTTCAACTCTTTATCGCTTCAACGCCTAACCCATGCAGCTGACCAGCGACCTCTTCCCTCAATCGACCAAGGTTTTGACCGTCGCCGAATTGACCCGATCGATCCGCGGTGCGCTCGAGACAAGATTCGGCGCGGTTTGGGTGCAGGGGGAGATTTCGAATTACAAACTGCATCCGAGCGGACACCAGTATTTCACGCTCAAAGATCAGCGTGCCCAGATTGCCTGTGTGATTTTTCGCAACACCATGCCACCGTTTCGACAGCCCCTGGCCGATGGCGCGCAGGTCCAGGTTTACGGGAACGTCTCCGTTTTCGAAGCGCGCGGCCAATACCAGCTCAGTGTTCAAATCCTTCAGCCGCGCGGTCTCGGAGTGTTGCAGGCAAAGTTCGAGGCGCTCAAACGCAAACTCGATGCCGAAGGATTGTTTGCGGCCGAGCGTAAACGCGCTCTGCCTAAGTTTCCGAGAAAAATCGGCATCGTCACTTCACCGAGCGGCGCTGCTATCCGCGACATGCTCAACGTTTTGAAACGGCGCGCGCCGTGGCTGCAGATCCTAATCAATCCGGTTCGCGTCCAAGGAACAGGCGCAGCCGCCGAGATCGCGGTGGCCATTCGCGAACTCGCCACGCCGAATGAAAACTGGCCGATTGTCGATCTTATTGTGGTCGCGCGCGGCGGCGGCAGCATCGAAGACCTTTGGGAGTTCAACGAAGAGATTGTCGCGCGCACAATCGCCGATCTTCAGCTTCGCATTCCGATCGTTTCCGCGATTGGACACGAGATCGATTTTACAATCTGCGATTTCGTGGCCGATTTGCGCGCGCCAACGCCCAGCGCCGCGGCCGAACTCATTGTGCCGGACGTTGTCGATCTTGGCCGGCGCGTCGCTGTGTTCGAACGCTCATTGGCCCGCGAACTTCTCAAACGAAAACACGACGCGCAGCAGCAGCTCGATTTCGTCCATGAAACCTTGCATCGGCACGTCGCGCACAAGATCGACACTTACAAACGCAGCCTTATTCACATGGCGAGCGTGTTACAAACGCGCAGTCCTGGGCGCGAGCTTGTCATGCGCCGAAATCGCTTTGTCGATCTTCGCCGCCGTTTCGCCGAACTGCCCAAACGCGTTTTAGAAAACGCGCACCATCGTTTCCACGAAACCGAAGGAATGCTGCGCGTGCTCGGCCCCGACGCAACGCTGCGCCGCGGTTACAGCATCACCATCGACGATCGCGGCAAACTCGTCCGCACTGTCGCAACCGTTCGTCCGAAGATGCAAATTCGCACCCGCGTCAGCGACGGCGAATTTGAATCGACCGTGGATAAGGAACGATCCGCTAGTCCGGGTTAAGGACCAGGTTCGCCGTAGCGTTTAACCAATCGGTATCCCCCTCGAAAATGCTCTTTCCCGTCGCGGCGCGAGTCACGGTTTTTTTCGTCGGATCGACTCTCATGATCTGCCCGCTCGTGTCGCAAAAAGCCACGATGGCCTTCTTGGCTGCCCAGAGACCACCTTTGTTGGACTTGCTCGTATCGTAATTTGGTACCGTGCTGCTAAAGCCATCCGCGAGCAGGGGAAAAGCGGGGTTGGACGTATCGGTCAGGCCTGAGACGTAGGCGAAATTATTTTCGGCAATTTTGAGGCTATCGGTGCGGCTGCTCGCTCCGGCTGCATCAATCTTATTGTCCGGATTCCCCGGCGTCCATTTGGAGCCCGGAACGGCGAAGATGTCTTCGCTCTGGAGATAATTCGGAAACAGCCACCAGAAGGCATCGTTCGATTTGTTGGTCGCGGTCAGATCGGCGGCGGCATTATAATCCGCGCCCGGCACTTTTGACGGAAACGAGCCATTGTTATCGGTGGCGAATTGCTTCAGGGCAAGCGCGACCTGCTTCGCGTTAGACAAATCCTTTGTTTGCTGCGCGCGCTCCTGCACCGAGGTATAAGCGGGCAGCGCGACGCTGGCCAGGATAGCGATGATGGTGATGACAACGAGCAGCTCAATGAGCGTGAAGGCGGACAACGTATGTTTTTTCATGTCTGGGGGTTTGGAGGGTTGGGGGTTTAGTAAGCCCCCAGAATTGCGATTCGGTTGCGAATGGTCAAGCCGAAATCAAATGCAGCGTACCCTGGGGCCGTTCCGAACGCCCCTACACTGCGCGTTCTAACTTGAATGCAACGGTCGCGAGCGGCGGCAAACTAATAAGTAATGAATGCTCGCGCGCCATCCACGGGACATTTTCGCTCTGGACGCCGCCGAGGTTTCCGACGTTGCTGCCCCCGTACGTTTCCGCGTCGGTATTGATGATTTCGCGATAGAAACCTGACTCGGGCACGCCGAGCCGGTAATCGTGCCGCACAAGCGGAGTGGCGTTGACGACAAAAACAACGATCTCACCATCGCGCGATTTTCTCAGGAAAGACACCACGCTGTTGTCGGCGTCATGAAAATCGATCCAATCAAACCCGTCGTAACTATCGTCCTGGTTCCAAAGCGCTGGCTCATTCTTATAGATAAAATTGAGGTGCTGAACGAGACGGCGTAGTCCGTCGTGCCTTGGCAAGTCGAGCAATTGCCAGTCGAGACTGGTGTCATGGTTCCATTCCTTGATCTGGCCGAATTCGCCGCCCATGAAGAGCAGCTTTTTCCCGGGATGCCCGTACATCCAGGCGTAAAACATCCGGAGATTGGCGAACTTTTGCCATTCGTCGCCCGGCATTTTCATGATGAGCGAGCGCTTGCCGTGCACCACTTCGTCATGACTGAGCACGAGAACGAAGTGCTCTTGAAACGCGTAGAGCAGCGAGAAGGTGATGTTGCCGTGGTGAAACCGGCGATAGATCGGATCGAGGCTCATGTATTCCAGGAAGTCGTGCATCCAACCCATGTTCCATTTGAAGCCGAAGCCGAGACCGCCGAGATAGGTCGGGCGCGACACGCCTGGCCAGGCGGTCGACTCCTCAGCGATCGTCATGATGCCGGGGAAGCGTTCGTAACACACTTCGTTGAAGCGTTTCAGGAAATAAATCGCATCCAGATTTTCCCGACCACCGTAAACATTCGGGATCCACTGCCCTTCCTTGCGGGAATAATCCAGGTAAAGCATCGACGCCACCGCATCCACGCGCAGACCGTCAATGTGGTATTTCTCGAGCCAGAAGAGCGCGTTGCCGATGAGGAAATTGCGCACCTCGTTGCGACCGAAATTAAAAATGAGTGTGCCCCAATCCTGGTGTTCACCTTGTCGCGGGTCCATGTGCTCGTAGAGGTCGGTGCCGTCGAATTCGGCCAGACCGTGTGCATCCTTTGGAAAATGCGCCGGCACCCAGTCCACAATCACGCCGACACCGGCCTGATGACACTTGTCGATAAAATGACGCAACTCGTCGGGGGTGCCAAAACGACTCGTCGGCGCATAATAGTTCGTGACCTGATAACCCCACGAACCCTCAAAGGGATGCTCCGCAATCGGCAACAGCTCGATATGCGTGTATCCCATTTCGACCACGTAGGGCAGGAGCGTCTCGACAAATTCGAGATAACTTAGGTGCCGGTTTCCTTCGTCAGCCTTCCGCCGCCACGAGCCGAGATGCACTTCGTAGATGCTGATCGCGCTGCGCGGCCAGTCTTTCGCGCGACGCGATTCCATCCACGCGCCGTCGCTCCATTTGTAGCGCTCGAGATTGTAAACGAGAGACGATGTCGATATTCCGTGCTGGTTAAAAAACGCAAACGGATCGCTCTTCAGCAAGACCGCGCCGGTGTGCGTGCGGATTTCGAACTTGTAATGCACGCCTTCACGCACATCCGGAACAAACAATTCCCACACACCCGCACCGAGAAGTTTGCGCATCGGATTAACACGACCGTCCCAGTTATTGAAATCACCTACCACGCTGACGCGCTGCGCGTTCGGCGCCCAAACCGCGAAGTAAACGCCATCATCTCCACCAATGCTCCGGAGATGCGCGCCGAATTTTTCGTAAATCTGCCAGTGTTGCCCTTCTGAAAACAAATGGAGATCGACCTCACCCATGATCGGGCCGTAACGGTAAGGATCGCGCGTCAGCCTTTCCGTTCCATCCAAACCAGTGATGCGAATACAATAATCGAGATCGCGCGTTGCGTTTGGAACCGTTGCGCAAAAGAAACCATCGCGATGAATTTTCTCAGCCGGGATGCTTTCAGTCCGTTGTCGATCTGGCACGATGTCGATCCTCTCTGCGTCGGGCCGGAAAACGCGAATGACCAGATCGTCGCCCATGCGGTGCGGCCCCAAGACACGGAAAGGATCGGGATGCGTGGCGGACAGGAACGAATTCAACTCGTCCGGCGGCAGTCCAACAACTTCAAAAGGCTTCATGCGGCGTTCGTTAATGCGTTACAGCATTGAAACGTTAAGGCGGATAAGTCTCTATCGCTTCAACTCTTTTATCGCTTCAACTCTTCAACTACTTTCCCTTTTGATTGCTCTCGCTGTCGCCTATTCTATCCGTCGTGGACACACCGGCGCGCGACGCAGTCGACGAACTACTCCAAACATACAGCGAAACCGGCGGGATCAACTATCTCGACTCCGCCGCGACCTTGCCGTCACGGCCCGCCATCGAATCGGCCTGCGGCGATTTGATGAGTTTGATGTTTCCCGGTTTCCGCGGCGAAGCCGTTTTTGATTCCGGGGATCTGCCCGACGTCACGCGCAGTCGAATGAAAAATTTGCGTACCCGTCTTAAACCGGAGATTTGCAAAAGCTACGGCGATTATCCTGCGTCCGATGAAACGCAGCGCAAAGCCGAGGAATTGCTCGATTACTTCATGTCCGAATTGCCCCCATTGCGCAAAATGCTGTGGACGGATATCGACGCGGCCTTTGAGGGTGATCCGGCGGCGACGAGTTACGAAGAAATCATTCTCGCTTACCCCGCGCTGGAAGCGATCGCCATTCAACGGATGGCGCACGTACTCTATTTAAAAGAACTTCCCCTCATCCCGCGCATCATGACGGAATGGGCGCACGGCCGCACCGGGATCGACATTCATCCCGGCGCCACGATCGGCTCGCATTTTTTCATCGACCACGGGACCGGGGTGGTGATCGGCGAGTCCTGCCAGATTGGCGCGCGCGTGAAGTTGTATCACGCGGTCACACTTGGCGCGCGCAGCTTCCAGAAAGACGAGCACGGCAAAATCAAGAAAGGTGGCAAACGCCATCCCACGGTGGAGGACGATGTGACGATTTATCCGAACTCGACTGTACTCGGTGGTGAAACCGTGATCGGGGCAAGATCGACGATTGGCGGGAATGTTTTTCTGATTCAAAGCATCCCGCCCGATTCGCTTGTCTATTACGAAGAGAAGCAATTGAAGGTCGTCCCGAAACGCAAAGGTCGAAAGCTCCACGCCAAACACCCGTGACCTGGTGAACTATCTCGATTTCCACGCGACGATTAAGGTAGCGCAAGCGTCTCGCTTGCGTTTGGTTGAATTCGCAAGCCGGAGGCTCGCGCTACCATGATTTACCTCGATTACAACGCGACCACGCCGCTCTGCGATAAAGCGCGTAATGCGATGTTGCCCTATCTGGATCGACATTTCGGAAATCCGTCGAGCGTGCACGCGGCCGGGCGTGAGGCGCGCGCCGCCGTCGATAATGCGCGAGATAAACTTGCGGGGCTTCTGCGCGTAAAACCGCATGAGTTGATTTTCACCAGCGGTGGAACAGAATCGAACAACCTTGCTCTTTTCGGACTGGCGAGATGTCGATCTTCGCGCGGGGGTCACGTGATCAGCTGCCGCACCGAACACCATGCAGTGTTGAATGCGGTCGAGCACTTGGAGAAGCAGGAAGGTTTTGAGGTAACGTGGCTGAATGTTTCACGAGATGGAATTGTCGATCTTGACCAACTCTCCGCCTCGATCCGGCCCGAAACGCGATTGGTTTCCGTCATGGCGGCGAACAATGAAACCGGCGTGATCCAACCTTTAGCGGAAATCTCCAAGATTTGCCGAGACCAAGGCGTGCTTCTGCACAGCGACATGGTCCAATCCTTTGGCAAGATCGACCTCGATCCCGCAGGGGCGGGACTGGTCGATGCCGCCAGCTTCGCCGCGCATAAGTTTTACGGCCCGAAGGGCGCCGGTCTGCTCTTTCTGCGCAGCGGATTGTCGATCCAGCCGATCATGTTTGGCGGTGCACACGAAAACGAGCGCCGGCCCGGAACAGAAAACGTGGCCGCGATCGCTGGCATGGCGGCAGCAGCGGAATTTGTGCAGACTGATCGCAACGCGGAACAGGATCGACAATTACGTTTGCGGGAAGATTTGTGGAAGCAAATCGCACGCATTTTTCCCGCAGCGGTGCAAAACGCAGCGGAAGTTCCGCGTTTGGCGAATACGCTCAACGTAAGTTTTCGCGGGATCGATTCGGAAACAATGTTGATGGCGCTCGATTTGGAAGGAGTCGGTGCATCGAGCGGCTCAGCGTGCATGGTCGGGTCGGTGGTTGCTTCGCATGTTTTACTGGCGATGGGACTGCCGATGGAGCGCGCGAGCTCGGCCATCCGTTTTTCGTTGGGCAAAGGAACGATCGCGCCAGAAATCGAACATGCCGCCAACGCAATCGGGCGAATCGTCGAGCGATTGTCGTCTTTGAAAGAGGAGAAGAGCCGAACGTATGCTGTTGCTTGAACAGCTTCAGCTCTCCTTTGAAAGCCCGATAATCAGCTGTCCTCGCGATGATCGTGCCGTTGCAGGGCAGGCGCTCCGTCTGCCCGGCTCGAAGATGGCACCCGGAGCGGTTGCTCTGCAATCTCACAGCGGCAGAACGCCGTCGTTACAGCAAGATGTCGATCTTGCACAACAGGCGCGGAAACTTTTGAGGGTCGTCGGCGCTTCGCAAATTGCCGCGCAAGTTCGCGTTGAATGGAATGCCCGTTTAAAAACTTGCGCCGGTCACGCCGATTATCGCAAGAAACTGATCTCGTTGAATCCACGACTGCGCGATCACGGATTCTCCGAAATCGACCGCACCATTCGGCATGAGCTGGCGCATTTAGTGGCGCAATCGCGCGCGGGCCGGCGGCGGATTTTGCCGCATGGTCCCGAATGGCGTGCCGCCTGCCGCGATCTCGGCATCGGGGACGAGGTACGCTGTCACAGTCTGCCGTTTCCAGTGAGCACGCGCGCGCGACGTTACGTTTACAAATGTCCGAACTGTTTTCTCGAGTTTCCGCGGGTGCGACGAATCCGGCGGGCGACGGCTTGCCTGGCGTGCTGCCGGGCGCACAACCACGGGAGATTTCATGCAAAGTTCCGTTTGCAACTCGTTCCCGCGAATGGCTGTCTCGCAAGGACTCGAACTTAGACAGAGAAATTTCTGAGCCGGAGCCGGCGAACAGGTAAGTCAGTCGCGCACTTCAACGGGGTAATACGTTTGCATTATCCGGCACGTCTAGTCTCTCCCCTCGAATTGATGGAGAAACGATGCCGAATATTACGCACAGAGTCGCCCCCCCGATTTTGCGAGATGTCTCGCAGAAATTTTCGCAGAAGGCGAAAAATTCTCCGCGACGGCGAAGTGCCTTAGGTAGCTATCAGTCTACGGCGAACGCCAGCCAATCCGATAAGCGCCAGTCCAAGAAGGACTACGGTGGAACCGGCATCGGGAACGGCACGCACGCCATCGACTATCGGGCCGAAAGTAGTCACTGGTTGAGTCGTATCAGGACCAAGTCCGCCGCTCACGGGCCCGAAACGGTTTCCCGGTACCGTAGCTGGGCCGAAATTATTGATCGTGAGAAGATCGCCGCCGATCTGCGACTGGTTGCTTAGCGAGGAATCCGAATAAGTCGAGTCTGCCGAAGCAAAATCCAGGGATGACGTGTCTGCGCGCGCTGTCAAAGCC